>JAUTCN010000007.1 GCA_030673965.1 Fusobacterium sp. JB019
TTCTTTTGTACTAACTTCACTGACAGCTTTTGAATTATCAAAACTGTTAAATTTTTCAGCTAGTTCTTTTTCTGTTAAATCTTCAGAAGTGATAATAGCTTTCATAGCTCCTTCTTCTCTAATTATTTTAACAAGTTGTCTAGTATCTACTCCTTTAAAAGCAACGATATTATTTTGTCTTAAAAATCCATCTAAAGTCATTTCACATCTAAAATTGTTAGGAAGTTTTGCATCTTCTTTTATTATAAAGCCTTTTAAATATGAACCGTTAGACTCCATATCTTCTAAATTTATACCATAATTTCCTATCATTGGATACGTCATAACAACAATTTGTCCACAGTAAGATGGATCAGTTAAAAGCTCTTGATAACCAGTCATTCCAGTATTAAAAACTATTTCTCCTACTGTATCGTTAAGTTCTCCAAAGATTTTCCCTTCAAAAACATTTCCATTTTCAAGAATTAATTTTCCTTTCATGTAACCTCCTAATAAAATTATATAAAAAAAAAGATATAACATTTAAGTTATATCTGAAATTCAAAATAAATATTAAAAAAATAAGAAAAAAATGAAAAAATAAATAAAAAATAGGAAATTCTTAAATTATCATAGTCCTTAAAAATAGTTCTAAATTTATACATCATTTCCTCCTTGTTAATTTCTTAAAGAAGAGTATACTATAAAAAAAAAATAATGTCAAATAAAATAAAAAATATGGTATACTAGATAGAGCATTAAAATTCATAGTAGGGAGGCTTCTAATGAAATTTAAAATAATAACAAATAACAAAAAAGTTTTTCATTTCTATAAGGAGACTGATGATGTTGTTTATTTGAAAGATACTTTAAAAGAGGCTAATTTAACAAAGGTTTTAGCAGAAGTTTATAAATATGTATTGAAGGGGCATAAATTATTGAGTGATCCAATAATTTATAATTTAGAAAATATAGAGAATCCATTTAAATCAATATTAATTTCTAAAGATATTGATAGAAGTGGAATAAATTCTTTAAAAATGGTAAAGGGTGCTTTAAAAATATCAGAAAAATTACCTCAGCCTGATTTAGAAAAAAATTCCAAGGATCGTCTAGAGGAATACAGGTACGTGGATCTTAATTTATTGAGAAATAGTATAAAAGAATTAAGTACAAAAAATAAATAGGTGGTGTAGGGTGAAAAATGATATTGATTTTAGAAAAATAGTACAAAAAACTAAATTTAAATTCATTCCAGTGATAAGTTTAAAAGATAACTCAATATATGGTTATAAAATTATAAAAGATTTTAGTGAAGCAGGTTTTGAGGATAATGACTATATATATAATTGTGCCTTTGAAGATGGACTGTTTGAATTTTTTATTTTAAAATTACAAGAAAGATCTTATAAAATAGCTAAAGAAAAAGGTCTTCTAAATAGTAAATTATTTTATACATTAAGAGCAAGTCATATAACTGATCCAGATTTCTTTTTTTCTAGTGTAAATAATTTAACAAGTAATTTTGGAATATTGCCAGAAAATCTTGTTTATGAAATAAAAGAGGCGAAAGAATGGAGTAAAATCGATAGCTTTTTAAATTATTTAGATGAGGATACAATATTTTTATTTAAAGAAACGCAAAAAAATCCTTTAAATTTAAGTATTGTAGAATATTTATCTCCAACATTTTTAGAAGTATCTTCTTTGGAGAGTGTAAATAAGATAAAAGCAAATAAAAATATAGATAGTAAAATTATTTTTAAAGTGAGCGGTAATAAAAGGATAATAAGCAGTCAGTTACTTAAGAAAAAAATTGATTTAGCATACAAATATTAGAAAAAATTTGACAATTTAGAAAATAAGTTTTATAATAGCACAAATAAAAAAAAAGGAGTTCTTAATATGTTTAAAACTATAAGGAGACAAAGGAATATTAGTAGTAAAATAGAATATTCTAGAAGTCTGTTTAGGTTATTTTAAAATATATAAGAATGAGATTAATTAAATAAGCATATAAAATGCATTAATTTTTAAGTTAAAACCATTTTTAGATATAAATCTAAAAATGGTTTTTTTTGTTTATAAAAATAAAAAAAGGTGGTTAGAAATGTTAGAGAAAATAGAAAAAAAATATAAAGAAATATTTTCAGATTTAAAACATTTAAATGAATATTTATATAATAATCCAGAAATTGGAAGAGAGGAAATAAAAGCGTCAAAAGCGCATATAGAATTATTAAAAAATAATGGATTTGAAATAACTGAAAAATATATAGGGATAAAAACAGCCTATAAAGCAGAATATAAATCTAAAAAAAAGGGACCTAGAATTTGTTTTATGGCAGAATATGATGCGTTACCTGAAATAGGACATGGATGTGGTCATAATATATTAGGAGTGACAAGTGTTGGAGCAGGAATAATATTAAAAGAATTTGTGGATATTTATGGAGGAAGTGTTATAGTACTGGGAACTCCAGCAGAAGAAAACTTTGGTGCAAAAGTAGATATGGCAAAAGCAGGGGTATTTGATGATATAGATGTAGCTATAATATCTCATCCAACAGGGGGATGTCATAAAAAAAGTTCATCTAGCCAAGCTATTCAAGCCTTAGAATTTAAATATATAGGGAAAAGTGCCCATGCAGCGGGAGATCCTTATAATGGGATTAATGCTTTAGATGCAGTTATTCAATTATTCAATAGCGTTAATGCTTTAAGACAGCAAATAAAACCTACTTCAAAAATACATGGGATAATTTCTAAAGGTGGAGAAGCAGCAAATATTATTCCTGATTTAGGGGTGGCTAATTTCTATATTAGAGAAAAAACAACTAAAGAAATGGAAAAATTAAGTGAAAAAGTAATAAATTGTGCTAAGGGAGGAGCAATAGCTACTGGTTGTAAATTAGAAATAAGAAATTATGAATATACATTTAAACATTTAATTACAAATGAAAAATTATCAAATATTTATAGTGAAAATTTGATGAAATTAGGAATAAAGAAAATAGAAATGTCAGAATCTGATGGTTCAACAGATGCAGGGGATGTAAGTCATGTTTGTCCCACAATTCATTCTTATTTTCCAATAGCAAACAAAGAGTTGGTAGGTCATAGTTTAGAATTTGCAAAGGCAACTATAACAAAAGAAGCTTATAAAGGAATGAAGGAAGCTATGTTTGCGATGATTTTAACAGGAATAGATATAATTACAAAAAAAGATTTACTTGAAGATGTAAAAAAAGAATTTAAAAAAATTAAAAAATATAATTAAAATATTAGGAGGAAAAATTATGAAAAAAATATTAGTTTTAATGTTAACAGTGGTTGTTTTTAGTTTTAGTTTTGGAATGAAAAAAATATATGTTGGTACAAATGCAGAATTTAAGCCTTATGAGTATTTAGAAGGAGATAAAATAGTAGGTTTTGATATAGAGCTTATGGAGGCTATGGCTGGAAAATTAAATTATGAAGTTAAATGGGTAAATATGAGTTTTTCAGGTTTATTACCAGCTTTACAAAGTAATAAAATAGATATTGTAATAGCTGGTATGGCAGCAACTCCAGAAAGAGCAAAAGCGGTAGATTTTTCTAAACCTTATCTTGCTTTTGGAACAGGGCACGCAGTTATTGTTAATAAGGACAGTAATATTCTTATAAAGGAAGATTTAAAAGATAAAGAAGTGGGAGTTCAGTTAGGTTCCAAACAAGAACAATTAGCTGAAAAAGAGGGGGCTAAAATAGTTTTATTTGATTCTTTTGCAGGAGCGATTCTAGCATTAAAACAAAATAAGATAGATGCAGTAGTTATGGATGAGAATAGTGGAGAAGAATATATGAAAAAAACAAAGGAATTAAAAATAGTTGATAAAATTATGGATAATTCTCCGGGGGAATCTTTAGCATTTAAAAAAGGAAATAAAAAATTATTAAAAGAATTTGAAATAGCCTTTGAGAAAGTATTAAAAAATGGTGAATATTTAGAATTAGTTAAAAAATATTTTCCTAATAAAGTAGAGAAAAATATTATTAAATAAATATTTGAAAAACATATGAAATATAGTATACTAGTATCGGAAGTTGCTTTTTATGGAGGGAAATTATGGTTAATAAAAAATACACGATATTAGTAGTTGATGATAGTGAAATAAATATAAGTATATTAGATAAAATATTAAAAGAGGATTATAATGTCTTATCTGCAAAAAATGGAAAAGAAGCTTTAGAGATTATTCGTTCTGAAAAGCATAAAATAGCAACTATTTTACTGGATTTGGTAATGCCTATAATGGATGGATTTGAATTTTTAAGGATACATCAAAAAGATAGATTAATTTCAGGTATACCTATTATTGTTATGACTCAGCAAAATGATACACAAACTGAAATAAAGGCTTTATCATTAGGTGCTTCTGATTTTTTACCTAAACCCTATAATCCAGTTATAATAAAACATAGAATTAACAATATCATTGAATTAATCCAAAATTCTTTACTTGTAAATACTTTAGAAAAAGATAGTTTAACTAACTTATATACTAAAGAAGCTTTTTATGGATATGTTGAAAGATATTTAAAAAATTCCAAATTAGAATTTGATATAATCGGTTTAAATATTGAAAGATTTAAATTGATTAATAATATTTTTGGAATGAAAGAGGGAGATAAATTACTTAAATTTATAGCAAATTTAATAGAAAGAAAATTTGCTGATTATAAGATTATATGTTCCAGAGCTGTTGCAGATCAATTTTATATTTTTATAAATAGGGATGCAAAATATGAAAAGATATTATACGAAATAGAGAAAGAAATAAAAAGTTATAATTTAAATATAGAAATTTTAATGCATTTTGGAATATATGAAATAAAAAATTTAAAAGATCCAGTGAGTATAATGTGTGATCGAGTAAAATTAGCTATAGATTCAATAAAAGGAAAATATAATATACTTTATTCCTATTATGACGATGAAATAATAGAAAAAATAATGGCAGAACAGCAGCTTTTAAATTGTATGGAAGAGTCTCTAGAAAATAAAGATTTTAAAGTTTATTTACAACCGAAAACTAACTTAATAACAGGAGAAGTTGTAGGAGCAGAGGCATTAATTAGGTGGATACATAAAGATTTAGGTTTTATAACTCCAAATAGATTTATTCCTTTATTTGAAAAAAATGGATTTATAACAAATATTGATATGTTTGTATTAGAGAGAGTATGTTTTGTAATAAAAAACTGGTTAGAACGAGATATAAAACCAATAAAAATTTCAATAAATTTATCTAGAGTAGATATATATAACCCAAATTTAATAAATATGATGATGGTAATTATTGATAAATATCAAGTTCCTATTAAATATATTAGTTTAGAAATAACAGAAACTTCTTATACAGAAAATTCTAAGCAATTAATAACAGTAGTAAAACAATTGAAAAAAATAGGATTTAACATAGAAATGGATGATTTTGGAAGTGGTTATTCTTCTTTAAATATGCTTGAGGAATTACCAATTGATGTTTTAAAATTAGATATGAAATTTTTGGAAACTTCTTCAAAAACAAAAAATAATATAGGAATTTTAAATTTTGTAGTAAGTTTAGCAAAATGGTTAGATTTATCTTTGATTGTAGAAGGGGTAGAAACTTTAGAACAAGTTAATTATTTAAAAAGTATAGGTTATGTTTATGGTCAAGGGTATTATTTTTCTAAACCTATGCCAGAAAATGATTTTGAAGAATATTTATTGAAAAAAAGAGATGGATTAATAAATTTAAGTAAAAAGGAAAAAGTAAAAAATTTGTTTGTTCCTTTGATTGAGATAGAAGAAATATGGAATCCCAATTCTCAATTTAGTAAAATTTTTGGAAGTAATCTTGGAATTTTTTCAATATTGGAATATACAGATAGAAAATTATCAGTAATAAGAGCCAATGAAAGATTTTTTGAAAAAGTTAACATTTCTAGAGATATAATCTATAATAAAGAATTAAATATTTTAGATTTAATTCACAATCAAGATAAGGAAGAGTTTATTCAAAAACTTGATGGGGTATTTATAGGGAATAAAGAATTTTCAATGAAATTAAAAGTAAAAGATTTAAATGATTTCTCTACTTATTTTAAATCGGATATAAAAGTAGTTCCTTTGATAACCACAACAACAAAATTAATTTTGTTAGTTTCTTATGAAAATATAGAAAAAATAAATAATTAAAATGAAAAAGAACCAAAGTTTATAAAACTTTGGTTCTTTTTTTTGAGATAATAATTGAAATAATAATTCCGATTAGGCAAGGGAAAAGCCATGCAAAACCAGATTTAGAAAAAGGAATTGAATTAAAAAAATTATAAAGATATGAAATTTTTAAAGTACTAGTAATCATTTGCAAAATAACAATTGTTAGAGTTGTATAAGTAGCTGTTCTATAAACTAGCTTATTTGATACTTCAAAAATATTAAGAAGTATTAAAATTATTGTAACAGGATAAAGAATACATAAAACAGGAACAGATAATTTTATAATGAAATCAACACCATTAATAGCCATAATAGCTGAAAAAATACAAGTGAAGGTTGCAATATTTTTATAAGAAAAAGTGGTTATTTTTTCAAACCAGTCTCCAACTAGAGCAACTAGTCCAACAGAAGTAGTTAAACAAGCTGCAGAAACACAAATTCCAAAAATTAATTTTCCTAAATGTCCCATTGTTATCTGTGCAAGATATAGAGAAGCCATTGTTGTTGAAGAAAAATTAGAAATGCCACTTATTCGAGCTCCTAAATAAATTAAACAAAAATAAATAAGTCCAAGTCCAAGAGCAGCAATGATTCCTGCAATAGATAAATATTTTTTCTTTTCATTAAAATTAGTTATTCCTTTTTCTTCTAAACCTTTTACAATAATACTTCCAAATAAAACAGAAGCAATAGCATCCATAGTTTGATATCCATTAATAAATCCATAAGTAAATACATTATCTACATCTTTAGAAATTGGAGATCCTATATCCTTTGTTATTCCTAAAAAAGATAATAATATAAGAATTATTAAAATAATAGGTGTTAAAAATTTTCCAATAATATCGGTAATAGTAGATTTTTTTAAAACTAAAGCTAAGGTTAAGCTAAAAAAAAGAATAGATCCTATAATAGATACAAAGAAATGATAGTTGCTATTAACAAAAGGAAGGATACCCATTTCTAAAGTTGTGGATCCTGTTCTAGGAATAGCAAATAAAGGTCCAATTACTAAAACTAAACAAGTGCAATAAGTAGTATTGAAACGAGAAGAAATTTTAATTGCAAAATTATCTAATTTTCCAATTTTAGTGAAAGAAAGAATACCTAGTAAAGGTAACCCTACTCCAGTAAGAAGAAAACCTATTCCAGAAAAAAACCAATCTTTTCCTACATTAACTCCTATAGAAGGAGGAAATATTAAATTTCCTGCTCCAAAAAACATCGCAAATAAAGCAAAACCCATAATAATAATTTCTTTTTTTTTCATAATTTAATCCTTTACATATATATTTTTTAACGCTTGAATATAAATTATATCAAAAATATAAAATTGTATCAACTTTTTGTAAGGGGGATTAGCTATTTGGAGACAAATTCTTCACATGGAGACAAAAAAATACAAGCGAAATAACTTATGTTAAGAATAAATGGGGATTGAAATTTTGGCATAATTTTTGCTTACTCTTATACCAGAGATTAAGGAAAGTAAGGGGTGAAAAATGAGACCAATTTCAATAATAACAGCAGAAGCAGCAGCAAACTTAATAAAAGATGAATCAACAGTATTTATTGGAGGGTTTGTTGGAGTTAATGCTCCAGAAGCTTTGAATAAAGCAGCAGAAAAAAGATTTTTAGAAACAGGATCACCTAAAAATTTATTCGTTTATTTTGCAGCAGGGCAAGGTAATAGAGATGGAAGTCAAACAGATCACTATGCACATGAAGGAATGGTAAGGAAAGTAGTTGGCGGGCATTGGAATATGATTCCTAAAATGGGAAAGATGGCTTTAGAAAATAAGATAGAAGCTTATAACTTTCCACAAGGGACTCTATGTCAATTATTGAGAGATACAGCAGCTAAAAAACCTGGGATAATCACACACGTAGGGCTAAATACTTATGTGGATCCTAGAATTTCAGGAGGAAAATTAAACAATATAACTAAAGAAGATTTAGTTGAGTTAATTGAAATTCATGGAGAAGAAAAATTATTTTATAATGCTATTCCTATAGATATTTGTTTTATCAGAGGAACATATGCTGATGAATCTGGAAATATTAGCTTAGAAAGAGAAGTAGCAACTTTAGAAGCAACTTCTGCAGCACAGGCAACTAAAAATAATGGTGGGGTTGTAGTAGTTCAAGTAGAAAAAATATTAAAAAATGGGATGTTAGATCCTAAATTAGTTAAGATACCAAGAATATATGTGGATGCCGTTGTAATAGCAGAGCCAGAAGATCATGAACAGTGTTTTGGATGTTCTTATGATCCAGCAATGACTGGAGAAGTTGTTATTCCTTTAAATAGCATAGAAACTCCTAAAATGAGTACTAAAAAAATAATAGGAAGAAGAGCTGCAATGGAGTTAACTGAGGATACAGTAGTTAATTTAGGAATAGGAGTTCCTGAATACATTTCATCAGTTGCAAATGAAGAAGGAATAGGAGAATATTTTACTCTTACAGTTGAGGCAGGAGCAGTTGGAGGAATACCTCAAGGTGGAACTCGTTTTGGAGGGTCTATAAATCCAGAATGTATATTAGATCAACCTTATCAATTTGATTTTTATGATGGTGGGGGAATCGATTTAGCATTTTTAGGCTTAGCAGAAGCAGATGCGAAAGGTAACATAAATGTATCAAAATTTGGTCCTAGAATAGCAGGATGTGGAGGATTTATTAATATAACTCAAAACGCTAAAAAAACATATTTTTGTGGAACATTTACTACAGGAGGATTGAAAACAAAAATAGAAAATGGGAAATTAGTAATTTTAGAAGAGGGCAAGAAAATAAAGTTTGTAGAAGAAGTAGAACATATAACTTTTAGTGGAGATTATGCAAATAAAATTAATCAGCCTGTTAAATATATTACTGAAAGAGCTGTTTTTGAATTAAGAAAAGATGGAGTTTATTTAGTAGAAGTAGCTCCAGGGATTGATATACAAAATCAGATAATTGATTTAATGGGATTTGTTCCTAAAATAGATGGAAAAGTTGAGCTGATGGATGAAAGAATTTTTAAAGATCAAGTAATGGGATTAAAAAGATAATTATAAGGAGGAGTTAAAGATGGAAAATATATTATTTGAAGAAAAAGATGGGGTAATGTTTATAACTATTAATAGACCAAAGGCATTAAATGCTTTAAATTCTTCAACTATAGAAGAACTAGGAGAAGTTATAGCTAATGTTGAAAAGAGAAAAGATATAAAAACAGTTATAATTACAGGATCAGGAGAGAAGGCATTTGTTGCAGGAGCTGATATTTCTGAAATGCATACGCTTAATGCTATGGAAGGAAGAGAATTAGCTAGAAAAGCTCAAAAAGTATTTTCTAAAATAGAACATATGCCACAAGTTGTAATTGCTGCTGTTAATGGATATGCTTTAGGTGGTGGATGTGAATTATCAATGGCTTGTGATCTAAGAGTTGCATCAGAAAAAGCAAAGTTTGGGCAACCAGAAGTTAATTTAGGAATTTTACCTGGATTTGCAGGAACACAAAGATTGCCAAGATTAGTAGGAAAAGGAATTGCAAAAGAATTAATTTTTACTACTGATATGATTGATGCAAAAAGAGCTTATGAAATTGGACTTGCAAATAAAGTAGTAGCTCATGAATCATTGATGGAAGAAACTGAAAAAATGGCTAGGAAAATAATGACTAAGGGAATGTTTGGTGTATCATTAGCAAAAGCAGCTATAAATGATGGAATGAATATGGATACTGAGTCAGCTTATAAATATGAAGCGGATATGTTTGGATTATGTTTTGCAACAGAAGATCAAAAAGAAGGTATGGAGGCTTTTTTAAATAAAAGAAAAGCTGATTTTAAAAACTTTTAAAAATTTTAATATTTAAGAATATATGACTAAAAATCTTTAGGTATTAAAATAATTAATAAAACAGGAGGAAAAAATGGATTTTAAATTAACAGAAAAACAACAATTTATTCAAAATATGGTTAGAGAATTTTCAGAAAAAAAATTAGCACCAGGAGCAATAGAAAGAGATAAAACTAGTGAATTTGATGTGGAATTATACAAAGAACTTGGGAAAATGGGAGTAATAGGGTTACCTTATCCTAAAGAATATGGTGGATCTGGAGAAGATTATATGGCTTATGCTCTTGCTGTGGAAGAAATTTCAAAAGTAGATGCGGCAGTTGGAATTTCATATTCAGTAAGTACTTCACTTTATGGTGGATCAATAATGGCTTCAGGGGCAACAGAAGAACAAAAGAAGAAATTTTTAACACCAGTAATGAAGGGAGAATCTTTTGGAGCTTTTGGTTTAACAGAACCAAATGCAGGATCTGATGCAGGTGGATGTATAACAACAGCCGTAAGAGATGGAGATTATTATATTATAAATGGTTTGAAATGTTTTAGTACTAATGGACCTTTAGCAGATTACTATGTGGTTTATGCTCTAACAGAACCAGAAAAAGGAGCAAAAGGATTATCAGCATTTGTTCTTGAGACAAAAACTCCAGGATGTTCAGTAGGTCATATTGAAGATAAATCAGGAATAAAATCAGCTCAAGTTTCAGAGATGATTTTTGAAAACTGCAGAATTCCAGCAGAAAATTTACTTGGAAAAGAGGGAGATGGATTTAAAATAGCAATGAAAACTCTAGATGGAGGAAGAATAGGAGTTGCAGCTCAAGGTTTAGGAATTGCAAAAGGTGCATTTGAAATAGCAAGAAAATATTTAATGCAAAGAAAACAATTTGGAAAGCCACTATTTAAAAATCAATATATAGCTTTTAAAATGGCGGAATTAAAAGTGCAAATAGCTCAAGCAGAAATGATGCTTTATAAAGCAGCAACAGATAAATCATTAGGAGAACCTTATTCTCAATCAGCAGCAATGGCTAAATTAGTTTGTACAGATGCAGCAATGAAAGTAACTACAGAAGCAGTACAAATGTTAGGTGGAAATGGATATATGAGAGAGTATGAAGTAGAAAGAATGATGAGAGATGCTAAAATTACTCAAATTTATGAAGGAACAAATGAAATTCAAAAATTAATAATAAGTGGATCTATTTTTAGATAAAGTTTAATTAAAAATTTGGATTAATTATAAAAGGTAGCTATTTTTATAGCTATCTTTTTTTATTGCTTTTTTTTGATAAAACCTTTAAAATGAGATTAAGAAATATTTTGAAAATAAAGAATATTTTTCAAAAGGGGTGAGTATGAAAGATAAAGATTATTATTTGAGTAGAGAAATATTTGAACAACTATCTTCTATGACAGATGATGGTTTTATAGTTGTTAACAGAGAAGGGGAAGTAATTCATATAAATCAAAAATATTGTGATTTTTTAGGAACAAGTGAAAAAGAAGCGTTAGGGAAATCTATATTAAAAATAATACCTAATAGTATGATGCTTGATGTTATGGAAAAAAAATATTGTGAAGAATGTGTAATTCAAACATATATTTCAGGAACAGAAGCAGAAAAAGGAGCGATTGTTAGTCGTTCTTATGTTGAGGATAAATCAGGAGAAGTTATAGCTGGAGTGGCTCAAGTAAAGTTTAGAATACAAACTTTAGATATAGCTCAAAAATTAATGAAAAATTATATAGAACTAAAGTATTATAGAGAAGAATATGTTAAGAATAATAAGCTTAATTTATCTTTCGAAACTATGGTAGGAGATTCAAATAGTTTTTTAAGAGTTAAAAAATTGGGAATAAAAGCTTCTAAAACAAGTTTTCCTGTTTTTTTAACAGGAAATACAGGAACAGGAAAAGAAGTATTGGCTAAAGCAATTCATTTAAATAGTAATAGAAAAAATCGTCCTATGGTAAGTATCAATTGTGCTGCAATTCCTGAAAATTTATTAGAAAGTGAATTATTCGGATATGAAGAAGGAGCTTTTACTGGAGCTAGAAAAGGTGGTAAAAAAGGTAAATTTTTGATAGCAAGTGAAGGAACTTTATTTTTAGATGAAATAGGGGATATGTCTCTTGGAATGCAAGCTAAATTATTGAGAGTTTTACAAGAAAATGAAATAGATCCAATAGGAAGCACGTGTTCTGTTCCTATAAACGTAAGAATTATAGCAGCAACAAAGAAAAATATTGAAAAAATGGTTGAAGTAGGAGAATTTAGAGAGGATTTATATTATAGGTTAAATGTACTTAGAATAGAACTTCCAAATTTAAATGAAAGAAGAACAGATATTTTGAAATTGGCAGATTATTTTTTAAACAAATTAAATGTAGAATATAATACAGTGAAAGGATTTTCTAAAGAAGTAAAACAATGTTTAGAGAAATTTAATTGGCCAGGAAATATTAGAGAACTGGATAATGTTATAAAAAGTGCTTATGCTATAAGTGATGATTTAATAATAAAATTGATTGATTTACCTTCTAAAATTTCATTTTATACTAAAGAAAAAAATCTAAAAAATAAAGAAAATTTTGGTAATTTAAACATGTCGGTAGGAGAATATGAAAAAAATGTTATTTTAAATATATTAAAAGTTTCTAAAAATTGTCAAGAAGCTTCAGATAGATTAGGAATTCATAGAAGTGCTTTATATAAAAAGATAAAAAAATATAAAATAGAAAAAGACTTTTAATTGTAATTAAAAGTCTTCTTTGTTTTTTTGTTGATAACATCCTTTTCTTTTACAGTTTCTTTTAGGTTTAGTACAAATTTTATAATTTCCACCTTCAATTTTTAATAAGCCTCCGTTAACTATAAAATTGGCAATTTTTTTTCTAGCGCGAGTATATAAAAGTTGTACACTAGGACGTGACACTCCTATTTGTAAAGAACATTCTTCTTGGGTCATATTTTCATGATCAATAAGCCTAATAGTTTCATATTCTTCTAATGAAAGGATATTTTCTAAAAAGTTGCCCATAAGAGGATCATCTTGTTTAAAACTATTATATTTAGGCAATTCACATATATTTTTAAATTTTTTAGGTCGAGCCATAAAAAACCTCCTTTTTCATAATTATAGCATAAATAAGGTGGATTTTATCCACCTTATTTATGCTATAATTGATAATTTTATTTAAGAATTTCTTCAATTTCTTTAAGTCTATTTTCTAAAAAGTTTTTCTCTTCAAGTAAAGCTTCTTTTGTAATAGAAGAATAATCTTGTTTAAATCCAAAATTAAATCCTCTTCTCTTAATTCTTAAATTAGAATTATTGCTATTATTAACGCAAACTCCATTTATAGGGCCAGTTCCCATTGGACCAGTACCATCTCTTCTAGGCATAAACAACCTCCTTTAAATTATAGTTTTTAACATATGTTATTTATATAATTATTCTACTCTTTTTATTAGCATATGTCAATAACTATTTTTTATTTAAAGTTATTTTTTAAAAAGCTTATAAAATTTTTATAAGCAACTTTTTCAATCATTTCTTTAGAATAACCTTGTTTGTACAAAAAATTTATAAAATTTTGACATTTAGAAGCATTTTCTAGTCCTGTGGGAGTTTTATCAAAATGATTATTATCTAAATATTCACAAAAATCAAAGCCAAAGGCAATATAATCAATTCCTATAAGATCAACTAAGTATTTGAGGTGATTGAATAAATCTGATAAATAGACGTTTTCACAATTTTCTTTAATAAAATATTTATAGGCGTTAATACCAATCAATCCTCCATTTTTAGCGATTGCTATAATTTGATTATCGCTTAAATTTCTTGGAGAGTTACAAAGAGCTTTAACATTTGAATGGGAAGCTATTATTGGAGAAGAAGAAAGATTATAAATATCCCAAAAAGTTTTTTCATTAGCATGGGATACATCAATAATCATACCCAGTTCATTCATTTTAAGAATAATTTTTTCTCCATCAGAAGTTAAACCTCTATTTTTATTTCCTTTAGCTCCAGTTGCGAGTGAATTTTCTTCATTCCAAGTTAGAGAAGCATGTCTAAAACCAAGATTATAGAATACCTCTAACATGTTTAAATTATTTTTTATAGCTCTAAGCCCTTCAATGCCAAGTATTATATTTATTTTATCAGAAGAGATTTTATCTATATCAGAACGATTTTTAAGGACATTAAAAATATCTAAATTATTATTTAATTCTTCTATTGAAGAATTAATCATAAAAATCATTTCTTCTTCTTCTTTTTCTTTTGGAATTTTATTATTAAGCCATGCTACAAATATTCCCCCGATAATATTTCCTTTTTTAAATTTCTGTAAGTGATATTTTTTAAAAATATTTGTTTTTATTCCAAGTTTGCTTTTATTAGAAAAATCAAATAATATATCTGCATGTAAATCGAATATATTCATAAATTTTATTAAATTCCTCCTCATTATATTAAATTTAACAATTATTATCTTTAAACCAAAAAATAATATGTTTTTCTTTTTTATAAACTCCAAAGTCAAAATTTTGTTTGTGGAGAAGTTCTTTTACTATAGCAAGGCCAAGTCCAGTTCCATTTTTTCTGTTTCTGTTCTTATCCATTCTGTAAAAAGGGATCCATAAATTTTCTAAATTATTTTCAGAAATTTCGCTTGGATTTTTAATTTCAAAATAATTATTTTCTATAAAAATTTTAACGAAATCATTTTTATTAGAATATTTGCAAGCATTTTCTAAAAGATTTTTAATAACAATAGTCATTTTTTCTTTATCTGCATAAAAAAGATTGTCTTTCAATTTTAAGGAGATATTAATTTCAGGATATATTTTTTTTATTTTAGGTAATAATATATTTAAAATTTCTTCTGCTTTAAATTTTTCTTTTTTAAATGTTAAATAATTTCTTTCAGAACGTGATAGAAATAAAAGAGAAGAAATAAAATTATTCATTGTTTTTGTTTCTTCAATAATTGAATTTAGATAATATTCTTTATCTTTTTCTGTTTTAGCAATATTTTCAATTAAACCTTCTGAATAATTTTGGATAATAGATAAAGGGGTTTTTAATTCATGGCTAATATTAGATATGAATTCTTTTCTTAGTTGTTCAGTTTCTTTTTGTCTTTGAATATCTTTTTTTAGCAAATTTATATTTTCTTGAAGTTTATTTTCCATAATGTTTAAATTTTGTCCTAAAGTTCCAATTTCATCATGAGATTTAGAGTTGAAATTTTCAGAAAAATCCATAAGAGCTACTTTTTTAGCAGTTTCACTCATTTTTTCAATAGGTTTACTTATAAAATAAGAAACTATTAGAGAAAGAAAGTATCCACTTAGAAGTAGTAAAAAAAGATATTTTAAATATAAATCAGTTATTATATTTACAGGCTCTTTTACAGAACTAAAAGGTGAAGTGACAATTAATATTGAATTATTATTATAGTTAGTAGCCATTAAAATTTGTTTTTTTGTTTCAGAATTTTTATTGATTAATTTTGAAATGATATTGTTATTATGAATAAGATTATCAAATTCTGATTCATTTATTTTTAGATCAAAATCTTTCAAAAAAGATTTTCTTATAAGAAAAATTTGAATGTTATAATCTTCTTGTAGAGATTGAAGATCTCCAATATAGTTAGGATCTTTAATAATTTTAACAATTGATAAAAGTTTTTCTTGTTTAATTTTAAGATAATAATTTTCAAAGAAAAATTTATTGAAGATAAAAATACATGAAATAATTAATGTAATTATTGAAGAAGTCAATAGAAAAATTTTATTTTTAATTTTCATTTTTGTCCTCCTCTAATTTATATCCAAGACCTCTAACAGTTAATATATAATTTCGATTTATTTTTTTTCTTAAACGTTTTATTTGAGAATCAACAGCTCTAATATCTCCAGAATATTCATAACCCCAAAGTGAAGTTATGATTTCTTCTCTAGTTAAAACTTTATTTTTATTCTTTAAAAATAGATTTAATATTTCAAATTCTTTTTGAGAAATTTCTATAAATTCATCTTTAATTTTAACAGTTCGTTTATCTATATTTAAAATTAAATCTTTAAATATAATTTCTTGATTATTTAAATCTTTTCTTAAAAAGGCTTTAACTTTAGCAACTAAAATTTTCATACTTACAGGTTTAATAATATATTCATTGATTTTAAGATTGTAACCTTTAAGTATATCATCTTCGTCGCCTCTAGCAGTAAGCATAATAATAGGAATATCCTTATTATGAGTTCTTATTTCTTTTAATACTTCAAATCCATTTAATTTGGGAATCATTAAATCTAGGATTATAAGGTTAGGTTTTTTTGAAAAATATAAGTCTAAAGCATCTTCACCGTTGTCAGTTTCAAGGATATTAAATTTTTCATTTAAAAGAAAATCTTTTATAATTCTTCTTAATTTTAAGTCATCTTCTACTATTAATATTTTTAAATTCATATAATCCTCCTTAAAGTATTTATGTTCATTTTAATTATATCAAAAAAAATAAAAAAATAGTGAGAATTATCTCACTATTTTAAAAAGATAAGTTATTTATTTTTATGAGTATGTCTAAATTTTTGGATAGAAGTTTTAATTTCAGCTTTTGTTAAACCAATATTTTTGTTTGTTTCTTCAACTTTATTCCAATCTACTTTTTCTTCTAGTAACATTTTTTTAACTGAAAGATTAAGTTCTTGAACATGAATTCTTTTTTTATCTAATTCTAATTTTAGTTCTTTAGGTAAATTAGATTTTTTTCTTTTTTGAGAACCCATCATTTTTTCATGATGCTGTTCATTAGAATGTTTAAGATTAACATTTTTAGTTTGCGTATTACAATATTCTTTTTTCATTGTTTCTTTTTGATCGTTGTTTCCTCCTTGAGCAAAAGATAGTGCAGATATTAAAGTTAATCCTATTAAAATATTTTTCTTTTTCATAAATATCACCTCTTTAATTAATATGTTTTGTTTTATTATGGTTTAAATATATCATTAAAATATGTCATAAAGATGTCAAAAGAAAATAATCTTTATAAAAACTTGTAAAAATGATAATATATCTAATAAACAATTAAATTATTATTTAAATAATAAATTATAGAAGGAGAAAACGATGCAAAAAAAATTAATTATTTTAGGAACATCTTCAGGTGTTGGTAAATCAATTTTAACAACAGGAATATGTAGAGTTCTGTATAAAGATGGATATAAAGTAGCCCCTTTTAAAGCTCAGAATATGTCTAGAAATTCATTTACTCTTGAAAATGGATTAGAGATATCAATAGCTCAAGTTTTACAGGCGCAAGCCTGTAATTTAAATCCAAAAGAATATATGAATCCTCTTTTATTAAAACCTTTAGGAAATAATATGATAGATATATATTTAAACGGAAAACATTATTGTAACATGAATGGAAAGGAATATACTAAAAATAAAGGAAAATTTAAAAATGATGTTTTAGAGGCTTTTAATAAGCTAAATAATTTTCAAATATGCATATTAGAAGGGGCAGGGAGTCCAGTAGAAATAAATATAAAAGAAAATGATTTAGTAAATATGGGAATGGCAGAAATGATAGATTCGAAAGCTGTTTTAGTGGCAGACATAGATAGAGGAGGAGTATTTGCTTCTATTGTAGGGACAATTACTTTATTAGAGCCTGAAGAGAAAAAAAGATTAAAAGGAATTATTATAAATAAATTTAGAGGAGACAAGGATATTTTACTTCCAGGAATAGAAAAATTAGAAAAAATAACAGGAGTTAAGGTTATAGGGGTTATTCCTTATAATGAAATTGATTTAGAGGAAGAGGATAGTCTTAATGATAAAAAGGATAGAAAATATATAGAGAAAAAATTAAATGGGAAAACATATGAAGAATATAAAGAACATCAATTTAATAGATTGGAAGAATTAGTAAGAAATAACTTAGATATGAATGAAATTTATAAAATTTTAGGGGATGAATAAATTATGTTTAGTTTAAAGTTTCTTATAGCCTATGTTCTTGATTTAATTTTTGGAGATCCTGAAAAATTTCCTCATCCAGTTAGAATAATAGGAAATCTAATTAGTTTATTAGAAAAAAAATTATATTCTTATGATAAAAAAGTTTTTTTTGGTGGTATAACGGCAATTCTAACTATAATAATTACATTTTTAGTGAGTTATTTAGTTGTTTCTTTATCAGAGATTTTAGAAATAATACTTTTATATACAACCTTAGCTACAAAATGTTTAGCTGATGAAGGGATGAGAGTATATAAAATCTTAAAAAAAGGAGATTTAAAAGAAGCTAAAGAAAAATTAGCTTATTTAGTGAGTAGAGATACAGAAACAATGGAAAAAGGAGATATAGTTAGAAGTGTTTTAGAAACAATTTCAGAAAATTCTATAGATGGAGTTATTGCTCCAATGTTTTATGCATTTATAGGGAGTTATTTTTCTATTAAGGGAATTTCTTTAGCTGTTCCTTTCGCTATGACATATAAAAGTGTTAATACACTTGATTCTATGTTAGGCTATAAAAATGAAAAATATTTAAAATTTGGAAAAATATCAGCTAAAATTGATGATTTAGTTAATTTGATACCTGCGAGACTAGGAGGGATGATATTTATTCCTTTAGCTTCAGCATTAATAGGGTATAATTATAAAGAGAGTTTAAGGATTTTTTTTAGAGACAGAAAAAATCATGCTAGTCCAAACTCAGGGCATGGAGAAGCTGCTTTTGCAGGAGCTTTAGGAGTTCAGTTTGGTGGAAAAACAAAATATTTTGGTACTTGGTATAATAAACCAACTATAGGGGAAAAAATAAAAGAATTTACAATTTCAGATATATTAGAAGGTAAAAAATTATTATATAGTTCATCTTTTATAAGTTTTTTAATTTTTTTCATTATATCTTTAATTTAGAAAGGGGAAAAATTGGATTTACACGGAGGAAATATTTATAAATTATTAAGAAGAGGAGAAAAAAATATTTTAGATTATAGTTCTAATATAAATCCTCTAGGAGTTCCAGAGAGTTTAAAAAAAAGTATTATTGAAAATTTTGAAATCTTAGAAAAATATCCAGATATAAATTATATAGAGTTAAGGGAAAGCATAGGGAAATATAATAAAATTTCAAAGGAGAATATTTTAGTAGGAAATGGAGCTACAGAAATTTTATTTTTATATATGAAAGCTTTAAAACCTAAAAAAGTAATAATAGTTTCTCCTACTTTTGCAGAATATGAAAGATCTTTAAAAACTTTTGATATAGAGATTGATTTTTTTCCCCTTAAGGAAGAAGAAAATTTTATACTGGATATTGAAAAATTAAAAAATAAAGGTAAAGATTATGATTTAGTAGTTTTATGTAATCCTAATAATCCAACAGGAACTTTTATAGAAAAAAACAAATTATTATATTTAAATAATTATTTAAAAAAATTTAATACAAATCTATTTATAGATGAATGCTTTATAGAATTTGTAAAAGACTGGGAAGATAATACATTAATAGATTTAAAAAGTGAAAATATATTTATTCTTAGAGCATTAACAAAATTTTTTGCACTTCCTGGGATAAGATTAGGCTATGGATTAACTTATGATTCTCATATAATAAAAAAAATAGAAGAGATTAGAGAACCCTGGAGCGTTAATGCTTTTGCTGATTTAGCGGGGAAAGTAATATTAAAGGATGAAAAATATATATCAGCAACTAAAAAATGGATATTAGAAGAAAAAATTTGGTTTTATAAAGAATTGGGAAAAATAGAAAAATTAAAAGTTTATAAGACTCATTCAAATTTTATATTAGTAAAATTAAAAACAATGAGTTCAGAAAATTTTTGTAAGTTAATGGAAAAGAAAGCTGTATTAGTGAGAAACGCTTCAAACTTTAGATTTTTAGATAATAAATATGTAAGATTAGCGATAAAAGATAGGGAGAAAAATGAAAAAGTTTTAAAAATAATAAAAGAGGTATTAAAATGAGAGGATTTTTAATAGCAGGAGCTAGAAGTGGGGTAGGGAAAACAACCATAGCTATGGGGTTGATGAAATGTTTTGAAGATGTTTCTCCTTTTAAAGTAGGACCAGATTATATTGATGGTAAATTTCATGAATATGTTACTTTAAATAAGAGTTATAATTTAGACTATATACTTATGGGAGAAGAGGGAATAAAAAAAACATTTATAAAAAATTCTAAGAAAATTTCTATTGTTGAAGGAGTTATGGGGCTTTATGATGGGAGAGGAATAGAATTAAATAATGGAAGTTCAGCCCACATAGGAAGGATTTTAGATTTACCAGTTATATTAGTTGTTGATGGAAGAAAAATAAGCACTAGTATAGCAGCTGAAGTTTTGGGCTATAAAAATTTAGATAGAAGAGTTAATATTGCAGGGATTATTGTTAATAAGGTTTCAAGTGAAAAAACTTATAAAATTCTAAAAGATTCAATAGAGAAATATTGCGGTATTAAATGTATAGGGTATATGAAAGATATAAAGAATATAGGAATAGAAGAAAGACATTTAGGATTAATGCAAGCAGAAGAAATAAAAGATTTAGATGTAAAAGTAGAAAAAATAAGTTGTGAAATGAGAAAAACTATTGATTTAGATTATATATATAAAATTTCCAAATTAAAAGAAATAGAAGAGGGAAATTTTCTTAAAAAATTAATATCTGATAATAAGAAAAAATATAGAGGTATAAAAATAGGAATAGCTAAAGATGAGGCCTTTTCTTTTTATTATAATGATAATATAGAATTTTTAAATGAAATAGGCATTGAAGTTATTTATTTTTCACCTATTCATGATGATGAAATTCCAAAAGATTTAGATATGCTATATTTTGGGGGAGGTTATCCTGAAAATTATACAAAGGAATTATCTGAAAATAAAAATATGATTAGTTCTATAAGAAATTTTTTTAATAAAAATGGAGTTATATATGGAGAGTGTGGTGGGTTTATTTATTTATCAGATACTTTAGAAACTTTGGATGGGGAAAAATATAATTTTGTAGGGATATCAGGAAATAGTATAAAAATGAAAAATCGACTAAATATAAAGAGGTTTGGATATGTTGATATAGAATATAAAGATAAACTTCAAGGTAAAGGACATGAATTTCATTATTCAGAAATTATATCTTCAAATGAAAATATAAAAAAAGAATTTAAAGTAAAAAAAACAGATGGTAGAAATTGGACATGTGGATATCATGTGAAAAATCTTTTATGTGGTTATCCTCATATTCATTTTTTTAAAAGTCAAGATATAATTTTTGATTTATTAGATAAAGCAAAGGAGTTAAAATGAAAAAATATATAAAAGTTCCTGAAAATATAGAGAAAAAAAGTTTTGAAATTATTGCTGAAGAATTAGGAAGTAAGGAAAAAGAATTTTCTCAAGAGGAACTTAAGATTGTTAAAAGAGTAATACATACAACAGCAGATTTTGAGTATGCAAATTTAATAAAGTTTATAAATGATCCGATAACTAAAGGAAAAGAAGCTTTGAAATTGGGATGTAAAATATATTGTGATACTAATATGATTGTAAATGGTTTAAACAGTAAGATTTTAAAAAATTTTAATTGTGAAGCTTATTGTTTAGTAAGGGATGAAGAAGTTGTTAAAGAAGCAAAGGAAAGAGGAATAACTCGTTCTATAGTAGGAATTGAAAAAGCTGCAAAATCAAATGATACAAAAATATTTTTAATAGGAAATGCTCCAACAGCTTTATATAAATTAAAAGAAATGATTATTGAAGGTGAAATAGAAAAGCCATTATTAGTAGTAGGAGTTCCTGTAGGTTTTGTAGGAGCTGCAGAATCAAAGGAATATTTTAAGGATACAGGAGTTCCTTATATAACTATTGATGGAAGAAAAGGAGGTAGTACTGTAACAGTTTCCATTCTTCATGGAATTTTATATCAACTTTATAAAAGAGAGGGATTCTAATGGGAAAAAAATTAAAATCTGGTTACACCACAGGGAGTTGTTGCGCAGCTGCTATAGCAGCAGGATTAAATTTTTTGATATATAATAGAAAATTAAAAAATATTCAATTAGAAACTTTAAATAGTAAAAAAATAAAAATACCAATTTTAAAATTAAGAAAAAAAAATAATTTTGTAACCGTAGGAGTTAAAAAATATTCTGGGGATGATCCTGATGTAACTAATGGAATTGAAATTTATGCAAAAATAAAAATAGTTAAAAAGTTAAAAAAAGATAGTGCAGGTTATATTCTAGGTAATAACTTAATTATAGGTGGAAGAGGAATAGGCAAAGTTACTAAAAAAGGACTTAGATGTGAGGTTGGGAAATATGCAATTAATCCAGGACCTTTAAAAATGATGGAATTAGTTTTAAATGATTTTGTAGATGAATTGGAAAATATTTTTTTAGAAATAACATTATATATACCTAAAGGAAGAGAAATAAGTAAAAAAACATTTAATCCTAAGTTAGGCATAATAGGTGGAATTTCTATATTAGGTTCAACAGGAATTTTAAATCCTATGAGTGAAGAAGCTTTAAAAGATTCTTTATATGTTGAGATGAAGGTTTTAAAAGAAAATAGTGATAAAGATTATATAGTTTTTGTTTTTGGAAATTATGGTAAAAAATATTGTGAAAATATAGGATTAGATTCTTCTAATTTAATGGTTATTAGTAATTATGTGGGGTATATGTTGGAAGTAGCTAAAGAATTGAAATATAATAAGATAATTCTTATAGGGCATATTGGTAAAGCAATTAAGATAGCAGGAGGTATTTTTAATACTCATAGTAAGGTAGCAGACGCTAGAATGGAGATTATGGGAGCCAATGCTTTTTTAAATGGAGAATCAAATGAAAATGTTAAAAGAGTTTTAAGTTCTAATACAGTTGAAGAAGCTTGTGATTATATAGAAAATGATGAATTTTTTTTCAAAATAGCAAATAAAGTTTCTGAAAAGATAAAAAATTACTTAAAGACAGAAGAAGTTCAATGTGAGGTTTTATTATTTTCTTTTAAAGAAAAAATATTAGGGTATAGTGATAAGTTTTATAAATTAATTGAAGAGGTAAAAGAATGAGTATAAATATTGTTGGTTTAGGAGTAGGAAACTTAGATTATATAACTGAAATAGCTAAAAAAAAATTAATTGATTCGAATATAATTATAGGAGGAGAAAGACAGTTAAAAGATATTTCTTCTATAGTAACTTCTCAAAAGCTATATAGATTAAAAAAATTAGATGATATGAAAATATATGTGGATAATAATATAAATAAGAAAATATGTTTTATAGTTTCTGGAGATACAGGCTTTTATAGTTTAGTTTCATATTTAAAAAAATTTTATAAAGAAGAAATAGATAGTATAGTACCTGGAATATCTTCTTTTCAATATTTATTTTCTAGAATAGGAGAAACTTGGGAATATTATAATTTATATAGTATTCATGGAAGAAACTTAGATTTTATTAAAGAATTAGAAAAAAGTAAAAAAGGAATAATATTATTAACTGATAAAAAAAATTCTCCTAGATATGTTGGAGAACAATTATATAAAGAAAAGTATTATGACGTTGAAATGATTATAGGAGAAAATTTATCTTACGAAAATGAAAAAATAGAAAGATTTAAAATTGCAGATTTAAAAGAAAATATACGAGATTATGAAATTAATGTTTTGATTTTAAAAAAGGAGTAATATGCATATTAGAGATGAAGAATTTATAAGAGATAAAGTTCCTATGACAAAAGCAGAAGTAAGAATGATTTCTATAGGTAAATTGGATTTAAAAGAAGATTCTATTTTAATAGATGTAGGCGCAGGAACAGGAAGTATTGGGATAGAAGCATCAACTTATTTAAAAAAAGGAAAAGTTTATGCTATTGAGAAAAAGGATAGTAGAGTAGATTTAATTAATAAAAATTTAAAGAAGTTTAAAGTTAATAATTTAGAAGTTATTTATGGGAATGCTCCAATAGATTTAAATATAAAAAAATTTAATAGAATGTTTATAGGCGGTTCTTCTAATAATATGAGTGGAATAGTAGATTATTTTTTAGAATATTGTGATTCTTTAGGGGTTTTAGTTATAAATGTTATTGCTCTTGAAACTTTAAGTGAAGTTTTAGAGATTTTAAAAAATAATAAAGATAGATTAGAAGATATTGAAGTGGTAAATATAAGTATTTCTAAAAATAAAAACATAGGGGATTATACTATGATGATAGGTGAAAATCCAATATATATAATTAGTGCTAAAAAAAAATAAAAAGAAAGAGGTAAAGAATGAACAAGTTTTATGGTATAGGGGTTGGAGTTGGAGATCCAGAAATGATAACAGTGAAAGCTGTAAATATCTTAAAAAAGATAGATATAGTTTTAATACCTAATGCAGGGAGAGATTATACAAGTACAGCTTATAATATAGCAAAAGAGTATTTGAAAAAAGATGTTAAATTAATAAATATAGAATTTTCAATGAATCCAAAATTAGAAGAAAGAAAAAAAGAAAGAAAGAAAAATGCTGGTATAGTAGAAAAATATTTAAAAGAAAATAAAAATGTAGCTTTTTTAACTATAGGAGATCCAATGGTTTATAGCACATATATATATTTATTAGAAAATATATCTTCTGAATATCAAGTTCAAACAATTTCAGGAATATCATCTTTTGCAGATATTAGTTCAAGATTTAATATACCACTTGTCATAGGGAATGAAACTTTGAAAATTTTACCTTTACATAAAAATTGTGATATAGGAAAAGAAATAGAGACTGCAGATAATGTGGTTATAATGAAAGTTGCTTTAAAATTTAAAGAATTAAAGAAAGTTTTAAAAGAAACAAATAATGAAAATAATATTATTTTAGTTTGCGAATCAGGAAAGGAAAAGGAAAGGGTATATTTTGATTTAAATGAAATAGATGAAGATAATGTACCTTATTTTTCTACTCTTTTATTAAAAAAAGGAGGAATAAATAAATGGAAAAAGTTTATTTCATAGGAGCAGGACCAGGAGATCCTGAGTTAATAACTGTAAAAGGGCAAAATATTATTAAATTAGCTGATATAATAATTTATGCAGGTTCATTAGTTCCCAAAGAGGTTTTGGAAGTTCATAAGGAAGGGGCAGAAATTTATAATAGTGCTAAAATGACATTGGAAGAAGTTGTGGATATAATGATAAAAAATGCCAAGGAAGGGAAAAAAGTAGCAAGAGTACATACTGGAGATCCTTCTATTTTTGGGGCTCATAGGGAACAAATGGATATATTAGAAGAAAATAATATAGATTATGAAGTAGTTCCAGGAGTAAGTTCATTTTTAGCTTCAGCAGCAGTATTAAAAAAAGAATTTACTTTACCAAATGTTAGTCAAACAGTTATTTGTACAAGATTAGAAGGAAGGACTCCAGTTCCAGAAGAAGAATCATTAGATAAATTAGCTTCTCATAAATGTTCGATGGCTATATTTTTATCAGTTCATATGATAGATGATGTAGTTGAAAAATTATTGAAATATTATGATGAAGATACTCCTATTGCCATTGTACAGAGAGCTACATGGAAAGATCAAAAAATTGTACAAGGAAAATTGAATAATATCGTTGAATTGGTAAAAGAGTCAAATATAACTAAAACTGCTCAAATTTTAGTAGGTAATTTTTTGGGAAATAAATATTCTAAATCTAAGTTATATGATAAATATTTTACTCATGAATTTAGAGAAGGAATAAAAGAGGAAGAATTATGAAAATAGCAATAATAGCAGTTACAAAAAAAGGACTAGAAAAAAGTCATGAAATAAAAAGTAAAATAGAATGTGATATTTATACTCTTGAAAAATTAAAAAAAGAAGGAGATAAATTAATAAAAATTTCTTTATCAAAAACTTATATGGAAATTTATAGGAAATATGATGCTTTTATTTTTGTAACTTCTACAGGAATTGCAGTTAGAATAATAAGTCCATATATAGAGAGTAAAGAAAAAGATCCAGCAGTATTGGTTGTTGATCAAGAAGGAAATTTTGTAATATCTCTTTTATCAGGACATTTAGGAGGAGCAAATAATTTAACAAACAGGATTTCTAAAATTTTAAATTCTATTCCTGTAATAACAACAGCATCTGATATTTCAGGAAAAATAGCAGTGGATACGATTGCGATGAATATTAATTCTAAAATAGAAGATTTGGAAGCAGCAAAAAAAGTGACTAGTTTAATAGTAGCTGGAGAAAGAGTTCAACTAAGGATTCCAGAAAATATATCTAACAATAATCCTAGCGGGATTATTGTTATTACTAATAGAGAAAATATAGAAATTTCTAAAATAATTCCTCAAAATTTAATAGTTGGAATTGGCTGTAAAAAAAATATTGAAAAAATTAAAATTATAGAAGCAATAAATGATATATTTTTTAAAAATAATTTATCTTTAGAGGCTATTAAATGTTTTGCTACGATAGATATAAAAAAAAATGAAAAAGGAATATTAGAAACAGCTGAAAAATTTAAAAGAAATTTAAAAATAATAAATAGAGAAGATGTGAAAAAAGTGCATGATAAATTTAAGGGTTCTGATTTTGTATATAAAACAATTGGAGTTTATAGTGTTTCTGCACCAGTAGCCTATCTAGCTTCCAGTAGAAAAGGAAAATTATTGGTAGAAAAATTAAAATATGATGGAATTACAATTTCAATCTTTGAGGAGGAAACAAGAGATGGGTAAAATTTATGTTGTTGGGATAGGACCTGGCAATAAAGAAAATATGACATTTAGAGCATATGAAGCAATGAAAAAATCGGATATTATAGTAGGTCATAAAACTTATATTTCTTTAGTTGAAAATATGTTTAAAAATAAAATTTTTATAAAGTCTTTTATGAAAAAAGAAATAGAAAGATGTGAGGAGACATTAAACTTAGCAAAGGAAGGGAATATAGTTTCTTTAATAAGCTCAGGAGATGCAGGAGTTTATGGTATGGCGGGGATTATGTTGGAAATAGCTAGTGATTCTGGGATAGAGGTTGAAATAATACCTGGTGTAACAGCATCTAATGCTAGTGCTTCTTTAGGTGGAGCTCCGATTATGCATGACAGTGTAACAATTTCTTTAAGTGATTTATTAACTGATTGGGAGTTAATAAAAAAGAGAATAAAGTTAGCTTCCATAGGAGATTTTGTAATATCTCTTTATAATCCTAAAAGTAAAACAAGAATAACACAAATAAAAGAGGCAAGAGAGATTATGCTTAATTATAAAAATCCTAAAATTCCTGTTTTAATTGCTAGAAAAGTAGGAAGATTAGGAGAAAATTATGAAATAACTAATTTAGAAAATATGCTAAGTTGTGAGATAGATATGTTTTCAACTGTTATCATAGGAAATTCAAAAACATTTGTAAAAAATGGGAAAATAATAACTCCAAGGGGATATAAGGTGAAATAAATGGATTGGATAATTGGTGGAACTAAAGATTCAAGAGATTTTATAGAAAATATATTAAAATTAAAAAAAAATATAATAGTAACAACAATTAGCGAGTATGGAAAAAAATTATTAGAAAAATATGAAATAAATGTAATTGTTAAGTCCATGAAAAAAGAAGAAATGCAAGAGTTTATAGAGAAAAATAAGATAAAGAGAATATTTGATTTTAGTCATCCCTATGCAGTAAATGTTTCTAAAAATGCAATTGAAATTGCAAAAATAAATTATATTGAATATTTTAGATTTAATAGAAAAACTTATAACTATAAAGAATGTATAGAATTTAATGAAATTGAAAAATTGGTAAGATTTACTTCTACATTAGAGGGGAATATTTTAAATACTTTAGGGAGCAATAGTGTTGAGAAATTTGAAAATTTAAAAAACTTAGAAAATATTTATTTTAGAATTTTACCTACTAAACTTTCCATTGAGAAAGTTGAAAATATAGGAGTTTTACCTAAAAAAATAATAGGAATTCAAGGACCATTTACAAAAGAATTTAATTCTTTTATTTATAAAAATTATAGTATTAAATATTTAATTACAAAAGAAAGTGGCGATATCGGAGGAGAAAAAGAAAAGATAGAAACGGCTTTAGAAAATAAAATTAAAGTTCTTGTCTTAACAAAGCCTATTATAAATTATCCTTGGGGAACTGATGATATGGAAATTATTTTAGAAAAATTTAAAGAAAATATAGGAGATGAAAATGAAAAAACTTTTTAAGATAGGAACGAGAGGAAGCATTTTAGCTTTAGCTCAAACAAAAATAGTTAAAGAATTAATTAAAGAAAAGTTTCCAGAATTAGAGCTTGAAATAAAAGAAATCATAACAACAGGAGATAAAGATTTAAGAACAAATTGGGGAGATAAAAATATTTCTTTGAAAAATTTTTTTACAAAGGAAATAGAAAAGGAATTATTAGAAGGGGAGATAGATTTTGCAGTTCATTCTATGAAAGATATGCCAATTATAAATCCTAAGGGCTTAATTTTAGGAGGAGTACCTAAAAGAGCTGATAATAGAGATGTTTTTATATCAAAAACAGGTAAAACTTTAAAAGAATTACCAGAAAATCCAATAATAGGAACTAGTTCTATAAGAAGAGCAACATGTGTTAAAGAATTAAGAGAAGATGCAGTTATAAAACCAATTAGAGGGAATATTCATACTAGATTAAGAAAATTAAAAGAAGAAGATTATGATGGGATTATTTTAGCTGGAGCAGGATTAATTAGAACAGGTTTAGAAGAGAAAATAACAGAGTATTTTAATATAGATGAAATAGTACCAGCACCAGCTCAAGGAGCCATATATATTCAATGTAGAGAAGATGACACTGATCTTTTAAATATACTTAAAAAAATAACAGATGAAAAGACTTTAGAAATTATAAAAATAGAAAGAGAGTTCTCTAAAATTTTTGATGGGGGCTGTCATACACCAATGGGATGTGCAGGCTATTTTATAGGAGATGAAATTGAACTTCAAGGCATGTATTATTCTAATGGAATTATGTCTAAAAAAACTTACAGAGGTAAAAAAGAAGAAAAAGAAAGGATAGCTCGTATTTTAGCTGAAAAAATACAGGAGGAAATCAATGGAAAATAAAGGAAAAGTCTATATTCTAGGGGGAGGTTCTGGAGATTTTGAGTTATTAACTTTAAAAGGAAAAAGATCCTTAGAGGAAGCTGATTGTATTATTTATGATAGATTAGTGAATGATATTATACTTAGATTTGCTAATTCTAAAGCTGAAAAAATATATTTTGGGAAAAGAAATACTGAAGGTGGATTAATACAAGAAGAGATAAATAAAATGCTAGTAGAAAAAGCTTTACAGGGTAAAAAAGTTGTTCGTTTAAAAGGAGGAGATCCCTTTGTTTTTGGAAGAGGGGGAGAAGAAATAGAGGAATTAATAAAAAATAATATAAAATTTGAAATAATTCCTGGAATAACTTCTGCAATATCAGTTCCAGAATATGCAGGAATACCAGTAACGCATAGAGGAATAGCTAAATCATTTCATGTTTTTACAGGAATGACGGCTAAAAATAATTCATATCATAATTTTGAAAATATATCTAAATTAGAAGGAACATTGGTCTTTTTAATGGGAGTTAAGAATTTAAATTTAATTTCAAAAGAACTGATGAAAAATGGAAAATCTTCAATGACTCCAGTTGCAATTATAGAAAAAGGAACAACTGGAGATCAAAGGGTTGTACAAGGTGTTTTAGGAGATATAGAGTTTTTAGCTAACGAACAAAATATTAAACCACCAGCAGTTATAGTGGTTGGAGAAGTTGTAAATAAAAGAGAAAAATATAAATGGTTTGAGGATAAACCGTTGTATGGTAAAACTATTTTAGTTACAAGAGAGGAAAGGTTAGGGAAAGAATTTTGTAGAAAAATAGAAAAAAAAGGTGGAAAGTCAATATTATTTCCTATGATAAGTTTAAAAAATAATATGCATAAGTTTTGTTATGGAAACTTAAAGAATTATAAAGCTTTAATGTTTAATTCTCCAAATGGAGTGAAATTTTTTTTTGATAGTTTAGATGATATAAGAATACTTGGAAATATTAAAATAGGAGTAGTGGGAGATAAAACAAGAGAAGAACTAGAAAAATATAAAATAAAAGCAGATATTATGCCTAAAAATTATTTAGGAATGGAATTAGCTGAAGAAATGACAAAAATTACTAAAAAAGGAGAAAAGATTTTAGTAATAACTTCAGACATTTCTCCTTTAAAAGAGGAAGAATTAAAAAGTAGATTTAAAAGAAATTTTAAAATTTTGCATGCCTATAAAAATAGTCCTTTAAAAGTAGAAAAAAACAAATTATTGGAAAAAATATCTGAGGCTGATTACATAACGTTTTTTAGTGGCTCAGCGGTGGAAAATACAATTAATTGTTTGAAAAATGACGTATTTTCTTTAAAAAATACAAAAATAGTTTCAATAGGTCCTTCTACAACGAAAAAAATAAAAAAATATTTAGATAAAGAAGTCTTACAACCTCTTATATACCAAGGAGATGAAATGATAAAGACCATTTGTGATACAGAAAAATAAAAAAAAAGCTTGAAAAAAGTTACCAAAAAAACTATACTTTTACTGGAAAGTAATTGATATTTTGGTATGAAATACTCTTATCTTTTAAAAGCAAGTTAAATTAGGGAGGATAAAAAATGGAAAAAGCAGTTACAATTGAAATGATTAAAGAGGCGGCAGAAACAATAAAAAGTTCAATAAAAAGAACTCAAGTAATTGAATGCCCTACTTTATTTGAAGAAACAGGAAATAGAGTTTTTTTTAAGTTAGAAAATTTGCAAAAAACAGGTTCTTTTAAAGTTAGAGGAGCTATGAATAAAATAATGAATCTTACAGATGAAGAGAAATCTCATGGAGTAATTGCTTCTTCAGCTGGAAACCATGCTCAAGGTGTAGCTTTAGGAGCAACAGCTTTAGGAATAAAATCAACAATAGTTATGCCAGGAACAGCCCCATTATCAAAAGTTATTGCAACAAAAGGGTATGGAGCAGAAGTTGTTCAAGTGGGTACAGTTTATGATGATGCATATAAAAAAGCATGTGAATTACAAAAAGAAACAGGGGCTACTTTTTTACATCCATTTGATGATCCTTATGTGATAGCAGGTCAAGGAACAATAGGTCTTGAAATATTAGAAGATATAAAAGATGTAGATATAGTTTTAGTTCCAATTGGTGGAGGAGGGATTTGTTCTGGGATAGCAAAAGCTATAAAAAGCTTAAAACCTTCAACAAAATTAATTGGTGTAGAACCAGCTAATGCAGCTTCAATGATGGAAGCAGTAAGAGAAGGACATCCATGTACAATAAAAACAACCCCTACAATAGCAGATGGAATAGCAGTTGCAAGAGCAGGGGAATTAACTTGTAAGATGATATCAGAATATGTAGATGAAATAGTTACAGTAACAGAAGATGAGATAGCAAAAGGAATATTATTTTTGCTTGAAAAATCTAAAATATTAGCAGAAGGAGCAGGAGCTTCTACAGTAGCGGCAGTTTTATCAGGTAAAATAAAAGATCAAAATAAAAAAGTTTGTTGCGTAATATCTGGAGGGAATGCAGATATTAATGCAGTTGAAAGAATAATAAATAAGGCACTTATATTAGAGGGAAGAAAAGCTGAAATAAATGTAGAGTTACAAGATAAATCAGGAGAATTAGAAAAATTACTTAAAATATTAGCAGAAAATAAAGCAAACATTTTAAGAATAAACCAGTCTATGTATAGAGCAGATGCAAAAATGAATTCTCAAGTAGCAACAATAGCAATAGAGTGTAAAGATGCGACTCATAGAGACAAAATAATAAATAATATAGAAGAAGCTGGTTATCATTTAATGAAATAGATTTAAAAAATTTGTTTTTTCATTCGAATTTTAGTATTATATAATTATAAAACTAAAAAAGGATGGATTTTTATGAAGAAGATTATATTGATATTTTATGTTGTTTTACAGAGTTTAGTTTTTGGATACAAATTTCCATTAAAAGATCCTTATGTAGCAACAGTTGTAGGGACTTCTAAAATGATGACTAATGGAATAAAAGAAAAAATTCCACTAGAGGTTCATCGAATGAAAATGATAAAAACTAGAGATATTCCAGAAAGTTTAAAATATCAAGAAGAATACAAATTTTCTTTGGCACTGCAAAAGAAAAAAGCTCCTGTGATATTTATTTTATCAGGAACAGGTTCTTCTGCTACTTCAATAAAAACAAGATATTTTGAAAGAATATTTTATACAGCAGGGTACCACGTAGTTGGAATTTCATCAATTATGAATTCTAATTCCGTGGTTTCTTTGTCGTATAATAAAATGCCAGGAAATTTATTGGCGGACGGGTTTGATTTATATAGAGCTATAAAAAATATAAGCAGTTATATCGAGACACGTACTAAAGTTGAAAGTTATAGTCTTATGGGTTATAGTTTAGGAGGAACACATTCAGCGGTATTAGGTTTTATAGATAATAAAGAGAATTATTTTGATTTTAAGAAAATATTTGTTGTTAATCCTTCAGTAAATTTATATGATTCTGCAGAATTACTAGATGTTATGTTTGACAAATTAACTAATGGAAATATAGAAGTTTTACTAAGAAGAGTGGATGAATTGGTAGATGAATTATCGAAAAATAAAGAAAGGTTAGATATAAAAAATCCAGAGAGAGCCTTTACTCATCTTAATATTCATAGGGATGATTTGAAATTAGGTATAGGATTTATTTTTAGATTAACTTCTGTAGATATTAATTTTTTATCAGATTTGTTAAATAAGAGGAAAATTTATAGTAATGGGGAAGTATCTAAATATGAGGATATGACAAAGTATTTTAAAAAAATTAATTTTGCTAATTTTGAAGATTATGCACAAAATATAGCGTATCCTTATTATAAAGGATTATATGGAGAAAAATTTACATTAAAAAAAGTTAAAGAAATGTCAGATTTAAAAAGTATAGACAACTATTTAAAGAATGCTAAAAATATTTATGTTGTTACAAATAAAGATGAGTTAATATTAACAAATAAAAATTTAAAATATTTAAAAAGAACATTTAAAAATAGACTAAAGGTTTATCCATGGGGAGGACATTGTGGGAATATGTTCTATCAAGAAAATGTGGATTATATGTTAAAAATAATGAAGGAGAAATAATATGAAAGAAAATAGAAATAAGATACTTCTAATATGTTTAACCTTAATATTTATTTCTTGTTCATCTATAAAAAGAGGATATAGATATGGAAAAATAGAAAAAGTTAATTATTTAGAAGAAATGGAATATGATAAGACTATATTTTTTGGAGGGAGTGATAAATTAGGACCAATAAATAGAAGAATATATTATTTTAATGGGATGTTTGATAGATATGTATCTTATCCAGTTTTAAGTAGATATGATTATTATACTCCTAATTTTTTAAAAAAAAGAATTAGTAATTTTTTCTCTAACTTTGCAGAAATACCTACAGGAATAAATGAGTTTTTACAATTAAGGTTTTATGATGGGATGGAAACAACTTTTAGATTTGCAATAAATACAACGGTTGGAATTGGTGGATTATTTGATCCAGCTTCTAAGATAGGGTTATCGAAGCATAGAGAAACGTTAGGAAGAACTTTGGCCTATTATGGAGTAGGGGCAGGATCGTATGTAGTAGCTCCATTTTTAGGACCAACTAATGTAAGAGATTTGAGTTGTTATGGTATAAGTTCTTATGGATTGAATCAAGTAGGAGTTTATGATTATTTAGGGATGGATTTGGCCAGTCCGTATGGAATTTTAGCTTTTGCTATAGATACTAAAAATAATATGGGAATATATTTTATGGATACAGATTATGTGTTTGAATATGAATATTTTAGATATTTGAATAAAAAATATTTAGATATTTTAGATAAGCAGAATAAATATTATTCAGAAGGAAAGGGAATATAATGAGGATATCAATACTAGGAAGTGGAAGTGGAGGGAATGCTACTTTTGTAGAAATTGATGGAGTTAAAATACTTATTGATGCTGGATTTAGTGGGAAAAAAATTAATGAAAGATTAAATGAAATAGGTGAAGAGATTAAGAATATAGAAGGGATTTTAATTACTCATGAACATATTGATCATATTCAAGGGGCAGGAATTATTTCTAGAAAATATAATTTAAAAGTATATATAACTAAAGAAAGTTATAATATTTGTGGAAAAAAATTAGGAAAAATAAAAAAGGAAAATTTAAACTTTATTGATATAGATCAAGTTTTCTTTAGAGATAAAGTTAAAGTTAAACCTTTTGATGTGATGCATGATGCAGCAAGAACAGTTGGATTTAGAATAGAAGGGATAAAATCTAAAAAAGTTTTAACTATTTCTACAGATATAGGTTATATAGATAATAGAGTAAGAGAATATTTTAAAAACTCTGATATAATAGTAATTGAATCAAATTATGATTATCAGATGCTTATGGAATGTAATTATCCTTGGGATTTAAAAGATAGGGTTAAAAGTAGGAATGGGCATTTGTCAAATAACGATGCAGCAAAATTTATTTGTGAAACCTACAATAAAAAATTAAAAAAAGTTTATTTAGCTCATGTGAGCAAAGATAGTAACAGCAGAAAAATTGTTTCAAAAACAATATTAGATGAGTTAAATAGATTAAAAATAAATATACCAGTGGAAATTGCTAGTCAAGATGTGGTAACTAAATTGTATAAAATTTAGGGGGACTTATGAACAAAGAAGAATTATGGGAAGAATTAAAATTTGAAATAGGAAATTTAGAACGTTTAAAAAATATAACAGAGGAAGAAATTATTTTAGGAAGTGGAAATAAAAATGGCAGTCTTTTATTCATAGGGGATGATAATAAATTATATGAAGATGAAGATTTAAGATTTGAAATAGGTTCTAGTGGAGAGTTTTTTATAAAATTATGCGATTTAGCAGAAATTTCACCAAAAGACTATTTTATAACAACTTTAACTAAACAAGAATTAAGGTTTAGAGATTTGTTTGAAGAAGAACAAATTAAAATTTTAGAATTGTTAGATATGCAAATTTCATTGCTTTCTCCAAAAGTGATTATATTTTTTGGCCAAAGTGTAGCAGAAGCTGTATTAAAAAAAGAAGTAAATATGGGGAAAGAAAGAGGCAAATTTTATAAATGGAAAGGTGGAATAGAGTTTCTTATAACTTATGATGTAGAATATATAAAAAAAGTTAGAGAAAATACAGGAAGAAAATCTAAAGCTGCTTTGGAATTTTGGAAAGATTTACAAAATATAAAAAATAAATTGGAACAAATAAATGGATAAAAAAGAATTGAGAGCAAAAATAAAAAAAATTAGAGAAGGATTATTGTTTGAAGAAAAGAATAGATTAAGCGAAAATATAACTAATAAATTTTTAGAATTAGAAGAAGTTAAAAAAGCAAAAGTTATAATGAGTTATATGGATATAAAAAATGAGGTACAAACTAAAAAGCTTAATGAAAATTTAAAACAAATGGGAAAAAAAGTATTATTACCTTCTGTAGAGGATCTTGGGATAAAGGTTTATGAGGATAATGAACTTTACAAAAAAAGTAAGTTTGGAGTTTTAGAACCTTTTGGGGAAGAATATAGAGGAAATATAGATATAATTATAGTTCCTGGAATTGTTTTTAATTCTAGTGGAGATAGAATAGGATTTGGAAAAGGATACTATGATAAATTTTTATCAAAAAATATTTATAAAAAAAGTTTAAAAATATCGATAATTTATAATTTTCAATTGGTAAATGACTTTTTAGGAGAAGAATTTGATCAAAAAATAGACATGCTAGTGAAAGAAAATGATATTTTGAATTTTCTAAACATTGAAAAATAAAAGATGTTATGCTAAAATGTAGAATAGATAGATTTTAACAAGTAGGAGGGATTTTTGTGTCAGGACATAGTAAGTGGAATAATATTCAACATAGAAAAGGAGCTCAAGATAAAAAAAGGGCTAGCTTATTTACAAAATTAGGAAAAGAATTAACAATAGCGGCTAAAGAAGGTGGAGGAGATCCTGGATTTAACCCTAGGTTAAGACTAGCTGTAGAAAAGGCAAAGGCAGGAAATATGCCTAAAGATATATTAGAAAGAGCAATAAAAAAAGGAACTGGAGAATTAGAAGGTGTAGATTATCAAGAAATTAGATATGAAGGTTATGGTCCATCAGGAACAGCTTTTATAGTTGATGTTGTAACAGATAATAAAAATAGATCAGCTTCAGAAGTAAGAAGCACTTTTTCAAGAAAAGATGGTAATTTAGGATCAGATGGAGCTGTTTCTTGGATGTTTAATAAAAAAGGAGAGATTATAATTTCTTCAGAAGAAGTTAAAGATGCAGAAGAATTTATGATGGAAGCTTTAGAAGCAGGTGCGGAAGATATAGTGGAAGAAGAGGGAGAATATCAAGTAATTACTGATCCAACAGATTTTCAAGTAGTTTTAGATGCTTTAACAGAAGCAGGATATAAACATGAAGAAGCTGAAGTAACTATGTTACCAGAAAATAAAGTTAATATAACTGATTTATCAGTAGCTAAAAAAGTTTTAGCTTTATATGATACTTTAGATACTTTAGATGATGTACAAGAGGTGTATTCAAACTTTGATATACCAGAAGAAATTTTAAATCAACTTGATTAATAAAAAATATGACTTTCTAGATATTTTAGTATCTAGAAAGTTTTTTTATAGACAAAAATAAAAAATGTGTTAAAATAGGTAATAAATTGCAATTTTAAGGGGGAGATATGGAAACTTTAGGATTGATAGCGGCAGTTTTAACCACATTATCTTTTTTACCACAAGTTATGCAAGTAATAAAGACCAAGGATACAAAGAGTATTTCTTTAGGAATGTATTCGATGTTTGTTTTAGGAGTTGTATTATGGGCGGTATATGGTTTTCTAATGAATGATAGACCGGTTTTTATTGCGAATTTAATAACTTTCTTTTTATCTTTTATAATATTAATTTATAAAATAATAGAGATAAGAAGAAACTAAAAAACTACTGTATTAACAGTAGTTTTTTTGTTAACTATTTAAACCTTTTATTAATAATTCGGCTGTTTCACGGTTAGTAGCAATCGGAATTTTATGAACATCAGATAGACGAATTAAAGCTTGTACATCAGGTTCATGTGGCATTGCAGACAATGGATCTCTGAAGAAAAATACAGCAAGTATGACTTCGTTTGCTATATCAGCACCTATTTGTTGATCTCCACCAAGGGGACCAGATAAATATCTAGTAATATTTAAATCGGTAGCTTGTATAATTCTAGTTCCAGTAGTTCCAGTTCCAACAAGCTCATATTTAGAAAAAAAATCTTTGTGTTTTTTTACAAAATCAACAAGTTCATCCTTTTTTTTATCATGAGCGATAAGAGCAATTCTTTTTTTCATATTTCCTCCTAAAAATTAACAAAGTTCTAATTTTATTTTATTTTCTTTTAAGAAATTTTCATATTCTTTTGGTATAGAATCAGTTAATAAGAAATCAATATCTTCAAATTGAGCATAGGTAACAAGTCCAAGAGAAGAGAATTTTGAGCTGTCTATAAGTAGAAAAATTTCTGAGCTTTGTTTAATAGCTGTTTTTTTTATTCCAGATTCTTTAATAGAAGCATTAGTGATTCCATTCTTTATAGATATTCCAGTAGAAGCCATAAAGGCTTTTTGGATATTTAAATTTTTTAAAAATTCAATAGATTCTTTCCCGACAAAAGAATTAACAGTTCTATCAAGAGATCCAGATAAAGCGATTATTTTAATATTTGGATAAGGCAAAGCTTTAATTATAAAATTTAAATTATTTGTAAAAACAGTAATAGATTTATTTTTAAGTCCTTCTATCATATGGACAGTAGTTGTTCCTGAGTCTATGTAAATAATATCGTTTTCATTTACAAATTCGCTTGCTTTTAGAGCTATTTTTAATTTTAGATTTTGATGAATAATTCTTCTGTCTTTGAATGAGACTAATGTAGAGTTATCTGCAACAGTTACTCCTCCGTAAACTTTTTCAATTGTTCCTTTTTTTAGAATTTCTTTAATATCTCTTCTGATAGTATTCGGAGAAACTTTAAAAACTTCACAAAGTTTTTCCATTTTTACTGTTTTATGTTCTAAAATATATTCTTCTATTTTTTGTGTTCTTTCGTATTTCATAAGCACAACCTCTCATTTAAAATTATATTATCATTATACAACATTTTTTTTTCTTTGACAAATAAGAAAAAAAATAATATAATCAAATTAACAAAAATATAATCAAAATATAATCAAAAGTTATTTTTAAAAGGGGGAGCAATGGCGAATATATTTCAAATTCCTAAAAAAATTATAGCAGGAAAGGATGCATTACAATTATCTAAAGAGAGTTTATCAACTTTTGGTAAAAAGGTGTTAATTGTTACAGATGATGTTATGATTAAATTAGGGAATGTAAAAAAATTACAAGATGTGTTAGAAGAAATTAGTGTGGATTATGTTGTTTATTCAGGTGTTAACGGGGAACCTACTGATAAAATGGTAGAAGAAGGGATAAATGTTTATAAAGATAATAAATGTGAATTTCTAATAGCTATAGGTGGAGGAAGTCCTATAGACACAATGAAAGCAATAGGGGCAATGATAACTAATTCAGGAGATATAAAAGATTATAATGGTAAAATTATTGAGAAAGAACCTCCAATATTAGTAGCTATACCAACAACTGCTGGAACTGGATCAGAGGCTACAAAGGTTACTATTATAACAGATACAAAGAATAATATAAAGATGTTATTACAAGGAGGAAAATTAATTCCTACATTAGCTGTAGTGGATCCAGTATTCACATTAACAGCGCCTAAAGGAATAACTGCAGCAACAGGAGTAGATGCATTAACTCATGCTATCGAAGCTTACACTTCAAGAAAATCTTTTCCTTTAGCGGATACTTTTGCTATATCAGCTGTAAAAAAATTATATGATAATTTGTTAAGGGTTTATGAAGATGGATTAGACATAAGAAGCAGAGAAATAGTTGCAACAGCAGCAACAGAGGCAGGTATTGCTTTTAACAATTCTTCAGTAACAATAGTTCATGGAATGAGTAGACCTATAGGAGCTTTATTTCATGTTCCTCACGGTTTGTCTAATGCTGTTTTACTTGAAAAATGTTTAAAATTTTTAAAATCTGGTGCAGTAGATAGATTGGTAGATTTAGCTAAGGCTATAGGGGTTTATGATTCTAAAATGACAGATGAAGAAGCAGCAGATAAATTTATAGAAGCGATAAGTGAATTGCTTGAAAGATTAGAAATACCTAATTTACAAGCTCTAAATATAGATAAAGATTTATTTTTTGAAAATATAGATAAAATGGCTAAAGATGCTCTAGATAGTGGAAGTCCAGCAAACACTAGAAAAGTTGTGGCCCATGAAGATATAGTCTCTATTTATAAAGAGTTGTGGAGTTAAAAAATGGCTTTAGTAAAAACTAAAACATTATTAGATGATGCTCATGCTGGAAAATATGGAGTTGGAGCTTTTAATGTTGCTAATATGGAAATGATAATAGGTGCAATTAGGGCAGCGGAGGAACTTGATACACCAATAATATTACAAATAGCAGAAGTACGTTTAAATTATTCTCCTTTGGAGTTAATAGGACCGATGATGGTTGCAGCAGCTAAAAATGCTAAGGTTCCAGTTGCTGTTCATTTGGATCATGGTTTAACATTAGAAACTATAAAAAAAGCTTTAGATCTTGGTTTTTCATCAGTTATGATAGATGGATCAAAGTTACCATTGGAAGAAAATATAGAATTAACTAAGAAAGTTGTAAAAATGGCTAAAGAATATGATGCTGATGTAGAAGCTGAGATAGGTGTAGTTGGCGGAAGTGAAGATGGCACAGAAAAAAATGAAATTAAATATACAGATTTAGATGAAGCGTTAAGATTAGCGGAGGAAACAGGTATAGAAGCTATGGCAGTTGCAATTGGAAATGCTCATGGAGTTTATAAAAAAGAGCCAAAACTAAATTTTGAAATTTTAAAAAAAATACATGAATCATTAAAAGAAACAAGATTAGTTTTACATGGAGGAAGCGGAATATCACAAGAAGATTTTAGAAAAACAATAAAAAATGGAATAACTAAATTAAACGTTGCTACAGCTACATTTTTATCAGTTTATGATCAAGTTGAAAATCAAATTGATAAAATTAACAATTACTTTGAATTGAGTGAAACAGAGGTTCAAGGAGCTTATAAAAACGTAAAAAAACATATAAAAATATTTAAAACAGCAAAAATTAATAGAAACTAACGAAAAAAATCAGAGAGGTTTTCACCATTTTATGGGCATAAACTTCTCTTTTTTTATATTATTCATTTTATAAATGTGTACTTTCAAAACATATATAGTTAAAGCTGGCTATTTTAATCTAAAATAATAAAAAAAATTTGACAAATTTTGTAAAATGTAATATACTCAAAACATGATAATGAATTAACCAAAAATAAACAAAAAGTATTTTAAAACTTTATAAGGAGGACTTAAAAGGAAATGAAGAAAGTTAAGTTTGGAATAGTGGGATTAGGAAGATTAGGAATTAAACATGCAGAAAACATAGCTTTTTCTATTCCAGAAGCTGAATTAGTTGCAGTTTGTGGGTTAGATGATATTGTTCTTGAAAAAGTTAAAAAAGAATGGGGAGTAAAATATACATATAAGAATTATGATGAGATGATTTCTAATGATGAGTTAGATGCTGTATTTGTATCATCACCATCAGGATTACATTGTGAGCAAATTGAAAAAGCTCTAAAAGCAGGAAAACATGTTTTTTCAGAAAAACCATTAGGTACTACTGTTGAAGAATGTAAAGTAGCTGAAAAAGCAGTTGAAAAATATGGAAAAGATTTAATATTTATGCTTGGATTTATGAGAAGATTTGATCCATCTTATAAATATGCCAAAGAAATGGTAAAAGCAGGTAAAATAGGAAAACCTTTTATGTTTAGATCTTATAGCCAAGACCCAGAATCATGTATTGAAGGGGCAATAGCTTATGCAGGACATTCAGGAGGAGAATTTTTAGATATGTCTGTTCATGATATTGATTTAGCAAGATGGTTTATGGAAGATGAACCTATGCAAGTTTGGGCAATAGGTGGATGTTATAAACATCAAGAATTTGGACAATATAACGATGGAGATAATGTATCAGCACTTATGAAATTTAAAAATGGAGGTATGGGATTTTTATTTGCAGGAAGAACAGCACCTCATGGATATAATGTGGAAAGTGAAATTATAGGGACAGAAGGGATTTTAAGAATAGGAAGTGTTCCTCAAAAAAATCTAGTTGAAATATTAGATAATAGTGGAGTTAGAAAAGAATGTTCTCAGGATTTCTTAGAAAGATTCAAAGAATCTTATGTTAATGAATTAAAGGAATTTGTAGATTGCGTAATAAATAATAGAAAACCAGAAGTAACTGTTTATGATGGTACTAATTGTACAAAGATAGCTTATGCTTGTAAAGAATCATTTGAAACAGGAAAATTAATAGATATAGAATAGAAAATTAGAGTCTTAAACATTTTAGGAGGAGCAAAAATGATTAAATATCAACCAAATAATACATTGGTAAGTGGATTTAATACAGTAACAAAAGAAGAAGACCATACACAAAATATGTTAATGGATTTCGATATATATAAAGGGGAAAAAGGAGAAAAATTAGAGATATATAGTTCAACTAAGGAAATAGCAGTAATTTTATTTCAAGGAAAAATAAAATTTTATTGGAATGAAGAAGAGTGTGAAGCTCAAAGAGAGAATGTTTTTGATTTTGGACCTTATGTATTACATGTTTGTAAGAATAAAAAAATTGTAGTTGAATTCTTTGAAGAAACAGAAATAGGAATCCAAAAAACAACTAATGAAAAAGAGTTTGAATCAAAATTATATACTCCTAAAGATTGTGTTGATAATATTTTTGGAAAAGAAGGTATGGATGGAACAGCTAGAAGATTAGTAAGAGATGTATTTAAATATGAAAATGCACCTTATTCTAATATGGTTATGGGAGAAGTCATAACTTATCCTGGAAAATGGTCAAGTTATCCACCTCATTCACATCCACAACCAGAAGTATATTTTTATAAATTTACAAAGCCACAAGGATTTGGAGCAGGATTTGTAGGAGAAGATGTTTTTAAAATAAAAAATAATTCTTCCTTATTAATAGAAGGTGGATTAACACATCCTCAAACTTCTGCACCAGGCTACGGGATGTATTATTGTTGGATGATAAGACATCTAGAAAATAATCCTTGGACGAAAAGGGTTGATGATGAGGCTCATACTTGGTTATTAGATCCTAATGCTAAGATATGGCCAAATAAATAAATATATATGTTACTTCTTGGGCGAGTGTAACATAAAATAAGGAGGGGTTGTTTTGTTTACAGTAATTTCGTTTTTATTTTTCACATTGTTAGTAGCTTTTTTATCGTATCGTATTTGTAAGGGTGAGGATACACAAACAAATGATGGATATTTTTTAGGAGGACGTGATTTAACAGGTATTTTCATAGCAGGATCTTTGATGTTAACAAATTTATCATCAGAACAAATAATAGGACAAAATGGAGTATCTTATTCAAGTTCTATGGTTATAATTGCTTATGAAATAGGGGCAGCTGTTACATTGGTTCTATTTGCACTTATATTTTTACCAAAATATTTAAGAGCAGGTATTACAACAGTTCCGGATTTTTTAGAAGAACGTTTTGATCATAGTTTTAGACAAATAATATCAGTAGTGTTTGTTGTAAGTTATGTTTTAACTTATTTACCAACAGTTCTTTATAGTGGTGCAATAGTATTTAATCAATTATTCAACATTCAAGAAATAACAGGATTAAATTATTTTGCAACAATAGCTTTAATAGTAGCGGTAATAGCAATAGTTGGGGCAATATATGCTGTAAAAGGTGGATTGAAGGCAGTAGCTGTATCGGATACTTTAAACGGAGTAGGTTTATTAATAGGTGGATTATTGATACCAGTTTTAGCTTTATTGAAATTAGGACATGGAAATATTGCAGCAGGTGTTTCTCAATTATTTATAAATCATCCAGAAAAATTAAATACAATAGGAGATAGACATTCAGCTGTACCATTTGCAGTAATTTTTACAGGAATGTTATTTAATAACTTATATTACTGGTGTACAAATCAAATGATTATTCAAAGAACTTTTGCAGCTAAAAACTTAAAAGAAGGACAAAAAGGGGTTTTATATGCAGGATGCTTGAAATTATTAGGACCATTTATATTAGTATTTCCAGGAGTAATAGCATTTCATTTAATTCCAGGATTATCAAATGGAGATTTAGCTTATCCAGCTTTAGTAGGATTAGTTTTACCAAAACCATTAATAGGATTCTTTGCAGCGGTTTTATTTGGAGCAATATTAAGTTCATTTAACTCTGCTCTTAATAGTACTTCAACAATATTTGCTTTAAATCTTTATAAACCAAGATTAGAAGCTAAAGGTGAAGATGCTAGTGATGAGAAAGTAATTACTATGGGTAAAAGAGTTGGTATAACTTTAACAATATTATCTATTTGTGTAGCTCCTTTCATAATGTACTTCAAAGGTGGATTATATGGATTCTTACAAGAAATGAACGGATTCTATTCAGCACCATTATTTGCAGTAGTTTTAGTAGGATTCTTTACAAAGAGAGCAACAGCTAAATCAGCAAAGGCAGCAATGCTAGTTCATATGGTTTTCTATGGATTATATGAAATTATAAAACCAGATATAAATTTCTTACATATACTTGGAATAATGCTTCCAATAGAAATTTTAGTAATGGTATGGATGACTAAGAAAAATCCTAGACCAGAACCATACACATTTAAAAGAAAAGAAGCTCCAGTTGAAATGACTCCTTGGAAATATAGATATCACTTATCAGCTTTAATTTGTATAGTGTTTGTTCTATATTATGTAATGTTCTCGAGAATAGGATTATTACATTATTAATAAAATTTAAGTTAGATTATTAATTATGAATATTAAGGAGATGATTTGAAATGTCGGATAAATTAACAAAAGATGATTTTAAAGGAATTAATATGATGGGAAAAATAGCTATGTTTTGGTTAGTTTTAGAATTAGTGTTATTAGGATTAGGTGGATAGAAATACTGTAATTATATATTAAGGGCATATTATATATGCCCTTATAAAAAAATTGTATAGCGAGGAAGAATATGGAAAGAGTAAAATTAACAATGGCACAGGCCTTAGTAAAATTTTTAGATAACCAATATATTGAGGTTGATGGAGTTGAAAATAAATTTGTAGAGGGGATATTTACAATATTTGGTCACGGAAATGTTTTAGGATTAGGAGAAGCGTTAAAATATACAGAACATTCTTTGAGAGTTCATCAAGGTAGAAATGAACAAGGAATGGGACTTGCAGCAATGGGATTTGCAAAACAAAGCAATAGACAAAAAATATATGCTTGTACTTCTTCAGTAGGACCAGGGGCAATGAATATGGTTACTGCAGCAGCAACTGCAACAGCAAATAGAATACCAGTTCTATTTTTACCAGGAGATACGTATGCTTGTAGACAACCAGATCCAGTTTTACAACAATTAGAGCAATTTCATGATTTGTCTATAACAGTAAATGATGCATTTAAACCAGTTTCAAAATATTGGGATAAAATTTATAGACCAGAACAACTTATGACAGCAATGATAAATGCAATGAGGGTATTAACAAGTCCTCGTGATACAGGAGCAGTTACAATTGCTTTACCTCAAGATGTTCAAGGGGAAGTTTATGAATATCCAGTTGAATTTTTTAAAAAAAGAGTTCATACAATAGCGAGAACATTACCAGCAGACACATTAATAGAGAAAGCTGTTAAGTTAATAAAAAGCAAAAAAAATCCAATGTTAGTTTGTGGTGGTGGAGTTAGATATTCAGGAGCGGGAGAAATATTTAAGAAATTTTGTGAAAAATTTAATATTCCTTTTGGGGAAACACAAGCAGGAAAAAGTACAATAACTCATGATAATGATTATAATTTAGGTGGAATGGGAACTACAGGAAATTTAGCAGCAAATTTAATAGCTCAAAAAGCTGATTTAATTATAGGAGTAGGAACGAGATATACAGATTTTACAACTGCTTCAAAATGGTTATTTAAAAATAAAGAAGTAGAATTTTTAAATATAAATATAGGGGAATTTGATGCAGAAAAAATGGATGGATTAGCGTTGATAGGAGATGCAAAACAAACATTAGAAAAATTAATAGAAAAATTAGATTCTTATAAAAGTAACTATAAAGATGAAATAAAAGATGCTAAAAATGCTTGGGAAAAAGAATTAGAAAGATTATATAAAACTAATTATTTTGAAGAAGGATATGAAGAAGAAATCAAAGGTCATTTACCACATGTTTTAAAAGAATTTGGAGAATTAACAGGTTCTTATTTAACACAAACAAGAGTATTAGGACTTTTAAATAAAAAAATAGCTAAAGATTCAGTAATAGTTGGAGCATCAGGAAGTTTGCCAGGAGACTTACAAAGAGTGTGGAAAGCTTCTGTTCCAGAAACATATCATGTAGAATATGGATTTTCTTGTATGGGATATGAAGTTAATGCTGCTTTAGGTGCAAAACTTGCTGTAGGTGATAAGAGAGAAGTTTATACAATGGTTGGGGATGGAGCATATATGATGTTACATTCAGAATTACCAACTTCAATACAGGAGAAAAAGAAAATTAATATTATCTTGTTTGATAATATGGCTTTTGGATGTATTAATAATCTTCAAATGGGTCATGGAATGGAAAGTTTTGGAACAGAAATGAGATATAGAGATTATACAACAGATACAATGACTGGAGAATTAGTGAAAATGGATTTTGCTAAGAATGCAGCAGGGTACGGATGTAAAACTTATACTGTAAAAACAGAAGAAGAATTATTGGCAGCCTTAGAAGATTCTAAAAAACAAGAAGTTTCTACATTAATAGATATAAAAGTTTTACCAAAAACAATGACAGATGGATATGAAGCTTTCTGGAGAGTTGGTAATGCTCAAGTATCTAATAGAAAAGAAGTTGAAAATGCAACAAGAAATTTAGAAAAAGAATTAAAGAAAACAAGAGATTATTAAAATAACATAAAAGTAGGGGGAATTAAGATGAATTTAAATAAAGCTAATATAAAATTAGGGATAGCTCCAATAGCTTGGACAAATGATGATTTACCAGAATTAGGAAAAGAAAATACTTTTGAACAATGTGTTTCAGAAATGGCTTTAGCTGGATTTACAGGAAGTGAGGTAGGAAATAAATATCCTAAAGATACTAATATTTTAAAAGAAAAATTACAAATCAGAGGAGTTGAAATTTGTAATGCTTGGTTTAGTACTTTCTTTGCAGCAGGAAAAGAAGAAGAAACAATTGAAGAATTTAAAAAACATAGAGATTTTTTACATGAAATGGGAGCAAAAGTAATAGGATGTTCAGAGCAAACATATAGTATTCAAGGGTTAGATAAAGCTATATTTGAAGAAAAACCTTGTTTTACTAAAGAAGAATGGAATAGAGTTTTTGAAGGATATAATAAACTAGCTAAATTAGCAGCTGAAAAAGGAATGAAAGTATCTCTTCATCATCATATGGGAACAGGAGTTCAAACTCCAGAAGAAGTTAAAATATTTATGGAAGGAACAAATGAAGATGTATACTTATTATTTGATTCAGGACATATTTATTATTCAGAAGGATCTCAAGAAGCTACTGAAAAATTATTAAAAGATTATATTGAGAGAATAGCTCATATACATTTAAAAGATGTTAGAGATGAAGTGGTAGAAGAAATAAAATCTAAAAAAGGTTCTTTTTTAGAAGGAGTAAAGAAAGGAACATTTACAGTTCCAGGAGATGGAAATATAAACTTTGAACCATTATTTAAAATTATTGGAGATGCAGATTATAAAGGATGGATGGTAGTTGAAGCGGAGCAAGATCCAGCTTTAGCTAATCCATTTGAATATGCACTAAAGGCTAGAAAATTTATATCAGAAAAAACAGGATTATAATATAAAGTTATATAAGGAGATGGAGATATGTTAAATTTAGGAGTTATCGGATTAGGAAGAATAGGAAAAGTTCATATAGAAAGTATTACTACTCGTGTTAGAGGAGCTAAAGTTAAAGCTGTTGCTGAACCTTTTCTTAATGATGAAGGAAGAGAATTTGCAAAAAAACATGGAATAGAAAATGTATATACAGATTATAAAGAAATATTAAAGGATAAAGAAATAGATGCTGTTGTAATATGTTCTTCGACAAATACTCATGCAAATATTTCGAAAGAAGCAGCTCTTGCAGGGAAACATGTTTTCTGTGAAAAGCCTATAGATCATGATTTAGAAAAAATAAAAGAAGTTATTAAGACAGTAGAAGAAACTAAAGTTAAGTATCAAGTTGGTTTTAATAGAAGATTTGATCATAATTTTAGAGCTATAAAAGATGCAGTATTAGCAGGTAAAGTAGGAGAACCTCAAATTATAAAAGTTACTTCAAGAGATCCTGAAGCTCCACCAGTAGAATATGTAAAAGTTTCAGGAGGAATATTTTTAGATATGACAATTCATGATTTTGATATGATGAGATTTTTATCAGGAAGTGAAGTAGAAGAAGTTTACGCAGTAGGGGGAGCTCTTATAAATAAAGAAATAGGAGAAGCTGGAGATATAGATACAGCTATAATAACTTTAAATTTTGCTAGTGGAGCAATGGGAGTTATTGATAACTCAAGAGAAGCAGCCTATGGTTATGATCAAAGAGCTGAAGTTTTTGGTTCAAAAGGAGCAATTGAAACTAAGAATGATTCTAATTCTACAGCAGTTATTTCTACTAAGGATGGGGTAACAGGAGAAAAACCATTATATTTCTTTTTAGAAAGATATATGGCTTCATTCTCTCAAGAAATGCAAGAATTTGTTGATGCTATAATTAATGATACTGAAACACCTGTAACAGTAATGGATGGATTGAAACCAGTATTAATAGGAATTGCAGCTAAAAAATCTTTAGTTGAAAAAAGACCTGTTAAAATTAGTGAAATAATGTAAATAAATTTTAAATAAAAGAGGTAAAGAAAATGATAAAATTTGACCAAACAAAACCACTTGATATTATACCTATTGGTAGAGCAACAATAGATTTAAATCCCACAGATGTTCATAAACCATTGAACGAAAGTTCAAATTTTAATAAATATGTTGGAGGATCACCAGCAAATATAGCTGTAGGTCTTGCAAGATTAGGTAAAAAAGTAGGATTTATAGGAAAAGTTTCTGATGATCAATTTGGAACTTATGTTATTGATTATTTTAAAAATGATGGAATAGATACTAATCATATATATAGAGCTAAAAATGGAGAAAATTTAGGATTAACTTTTACAGAAATAAAAAGTCCAACTGAAAGTTCTATTCTTATGTATAGAAATAACGTTGCTGATTTAGAATTAGATCCATCAGAAATAGATGAAGAATATATAAAAAGTGCGAAGGGAATTGTTATTTCAGGAACTGCACTAGCAAAAAGTCCTTCAAGAGAAGCTTGTTTTAAAGCTATAACTTTTGCAAAGAAACATGGAACAAAAGTTATATTTGATATTGACTATAGAGAATATACTTGGAAATCAAAAGATGAAATTTCAATTTATTATTCATTAGTAGGAAAACAAAGTGATATAGTTATTGGTTCAGAAGAAGAATTTGAATTAATGGAATATGTTATGAATCCTGATGATAAGACAGATAAGGCAGTAGCTAAGAGATGGTTTGATTATGGAAATGAAATAGTAGTAATTAAACATGGGAAAGAAGGGTCTGAAGCTTTTGTGAAAGAAGATAATACTAGTTATAAAATTAAACCATTCCCAGTTAAGCTATTAAAATCATTTGGTGGTGGAGATGCTTATGGATCAGCTTTAATTTATGGATTATTAGAAGGATGGGAAGTTATAGATGCTTTAGAATTTGGAAGTGCTTCTGCTGCTATGCTTGTAGCAAGTCATAGTTGTTCAGCTGATATGCCTTCAGTTGATGCTATCAAAGAATTTATAAGAAAAGAAAAAGAAGAATATGGAGAAATGATAGCAAGATATTAAGTTAGCGTGTAATTGTGTTTTACTCGATATATTACCTTGAATAGAAAAATACCCTATAATATTATAGGGTATTTTCTATTTGTTTTATTTTTGTTTTTTCATTTCAACAACTGTTGTAATTATAGCAAAAGATACTGCTAACATTCCAGTTATTCTTAAAACTTCACTAAAATACATAAAAACTCCTTTATATAAAAAATTTATTTTTAAAATTATCAGTCAGTATTTTATTATATAATTAAAAAAAAATAAAGAAAAAAATATTTTTTTTAGTATTTTATAATAAAAATAAAGAAAAGTGAAAAAAGTGTTTTTAAAATATACATATAATGAAAAAGAATATAGAATGTATGATATAATATTTTATATAAAAATAACTAAATATTTTGGAGAAAATATGGATAAATATAATGAAATCTTTAATAAATTAAAAGAAAAAGAATTTAATATAACTTCTAGAGAGTTAAAGAATTTAAATTCTTTAGGAATAAGTACAATACAAGAACTATTATATTATTTTCCTAGGGCCTATGATGATAGAACTAATATTAAAAAAATTGGAGAATTAAAAGGGGATGAATATGTAGTTTTAAAAGTTAAATTTTTAACAGTAACAACTCCTTTTTTACCATCTAGAATGAAAATGACAAAAGCAAGGGCAACAGATGGTACAGGAATAATGGATGTTGTTTGGTTTAGAATGCCATATTTAGCTAAAACTTTAAAAATAGGAGAAGATTATATAATTATAGGAAATGTAAAAAGAGGGTATAATTTTCAAATGATAAATCCAGAATATAAAAAAATATCAAATCAAAAAACATTGGTCTCAGGTGAAATATTACCTATATATAGTTCCAAAAAGAATTTTTCTCAAAATAATCTTAGAAAAATTTTAAAAAAAGCATTGAAAAATTATAAAGATTATTTTCAAGAAAATATTCCTTCTGATATTTTACAAAAATATAAAATATTAGATAGGAAAAAAGCTTTGGATACTATTCACTTTCCTAAAAATAAAAAATTATTAGAAGAAGCAAAGAGAAGATTTGCAATAGAAGAATTATTAGTTTTAGAACTAGGAATTTTAGAAAATAAATATAAAGAAGGCAATTTAAAAAAGAGAAAATATAGTATTAGCGAAAAAAAAGAACTAGTTAAAGAATATTTAAAAAATCTGAATTTTAAACTAACCAATGCCCAAAAAAAAGTGATAACAGAGATATATAAAGAACTAAATAGTGGATATTCAATAAATAGGTTAATTCAAGGAGATGTTGGAAGTGGAAAAACCATAGTATCTATAATTTTATTGTTATATATAATTGAAAATGGATATCAAGGGGTTATAATGGCTCCAACAGAAATTTTAGCAGTTCAACATTTTTTATCAGTTAAAGATGATTTTAGAGATATTGGAATAGAAGTAGAGTTACTTACAGGAAGTGTTAAAGGAAAAAAAAGAGAGAAAATATTATCTAAGATAAAAGCTGAGGAAGTTTCTTTAGTTATAGGAACACATGCATTAATTGAAGACAATGTAGAATTTAAAAAGTTAGGATTAATAGTCATAGATGAACAGCATAGATTTGGAGTTGTTCAAAGAAAAAGATTAAGAGATAAAGGAATATTATCTAATTTATTAGTAATGAGTGCAACACCAATTCCAAGATCTTTAGCCCTAAGTATATATGGAGATTTGGATGTATCTGTAATAGACGAACTACCTCCAGGAAGGCAACCTATAAAAACTAAATGGATAAATAATGATGGAGATTTAGAGAAGGCCTATAGCTTTATTAGGAAAAAATTAGTTCAAGGAAGGCAAGCTTATTTTGTAGTGCCTTTAATAGAGGATAGCGATAAAATATCAGCTAAATCAGTGGAAGAATATAAAGTGGAAATTGAAAATAGATTTTCGAATTTTTCAATAGGAATTTTACATGGAAAAATGAAAAATGATGATAAGTATAATGTGATGAAGAAATTTAAGAATAGAGAAATAGATATATTATTATCAACAACAGTTGTAGAGGTAGGAATAAATGTTCCTAATGCAACAATAATTTCTATTATAAATTCAGAAAGATTTGGATTATCTTCTTTACATCAATTAAGAGGAAGAGTTGGAAGAGGGGAATATCAATCTTATTGTTTTTTGATTTCTAGAACAGAAAATGATAATTCTAAAGCGAGAATGAAAATAATGGAAAAAACAAATGATGGCTTTGAAATTGCAGAAGAAGATTTGAGAATTAGAAAATCTGGAGAAATATTTGGGATAAAACAATCAGGTTTAAGTGATTTAAAATTTATAGATATTACTCAAGATGTAAAAACTATAAAACAAGTTAAAGAAATTTGTGAAAACTATTTAGAGTTAACCCAAGGAAAGATTGAAAATCCTTATTTAAAAAAGGATATAGAAGAAAAATTTGTATAATCTTTTAATCTTTTGAGCTTTAAAAAAATATATGATTATGATAGAATATAACGTATGATAAAAAAAATAAAGAGGAGAAAAATAAATGAGATTTAGTAAATATTATGTGAAAACTCTTAAAGAAAATCCAAAAGAGGCAGAAATAGAAAGTCATAAACTTTTGCTTAGAGCTGGAATGATAAAAAAATTAGCAAGTGGAGTATATTCTTATTTACCTTTAGGATATAAAACTCTTAGAAAAGTAGAAAATATAGTAAGAGAAGAGATGGAGAAAGCTGGAGCATTAGAATTACATATGCCCGTATTACAACCTGCAGAATTATGGAAAGAATCAGGAAGATGGGATGTAATGGGTGAAGAAATGATGAGACTTAAGGATAGACATATGAGAGATTTTGTTTTAGGTCCAACCCATGAAGAAGTAATAACAGATATTATTAGAAATGATATTTTTTCTTATAAAGCTTTACCAGTAAATTTGTATCAAATCCAAACTAAATTTAGAGATGAAAGAAGACCTAGATTTGGACTTATGAGAGGAAGAGAATTTCTTATGAAAGATGGATATTCTTTTTCAACAAATAAAGAAGGTTTAGATATTGAATTTGAAAATATGAAAAAAGCTTATTCTAATATTTTTAAAAGATGTGGTTTAGACTTTAGAATTGTTGATGCTGATTCAGGAGCAATAGGTGGAAGTGGATCTAATGAATTTCATGTAATTGCTAACTCAGGAGAAGATGAATTAATATTCTGTGATAATTGCCACTATGGAGCAAATGTTGAAAAAGCAACAAATACAATAATTGATCAAATAAAAGAAGAACCTAAAGAAATAAAATTAGTGGATACTCCTAATGTTGGAACAATAGAGGAAGTGTGTGGATTTTTAAATGCTGATGTTAAACAAAGTGTGAAATCATTAGTATATAAAGATTTAGGAACAGATAAACTTTATGTAGTTCTTATTAGAGGAGATTTTGAAGCAAATGAAGTTAAAGTGAAAAACGCAATAGGAGCTATTGAAATAGCTATGGCAACAGATGAAGATATAAAAGAGGCTGGATTATTTAAAGGGTATATCGGGCCTTATAAATTAAAAGAAATTAATGAACATATAACAATCATAGCTGATGATTCTATAGTAGGTATCCCTAATCAAATTATGGGAGGGAATAAAGAAAATACTCATTATATAAATATAAATTATGATAGAGATTATAAAGCAGATATGGTTTTAGACTTAAGAACAGTTAGAGAAGGAGATGTTTGTTCTATATGCGGCGAGCCATTAAGAGTTGCTAGAGGAATAGAATGTGGACATATATTTAAATTAGGTACAAAATATTCTGAAGCAATGAATGCTAAAGTTTTAGATGAAAATGGTAAAGAAGTTGTATTAGAAATGGGTTGTTATGGTATAGGGATAGGTAGAACTATGGCAGCAGCAATAGAACAAAATAATGATGAAAATGGGATTATTTGGTCTTCTAATATAGCTCCATTTGTTGTAGATGTTATAGTTGCTAATATAAAAAATGAAGCTCAATCTAAATTAGGTGACGAATTATATAATGCTTTACAAGAGAGTGGAATTGAGACTATTTATGACGATAGAAAAGAGAGAGCAGGATTTAAATTTAAAGATGCAGATTTGATAGGTTTCCCTTTTAAAGTAGTTTGTGGTAAAAAATCAGAAGAAGGAATTATAGAATTAAAAATTAGAAGGACTGGTGAAACAATAGAACTTCATAAAGATGAAGTGGTAAATGAAATAAAAGAATTAATGAAAAAATATTAGATTAAGATTAAAAAGAATTTCTTCAGTTTTAAACTGAAGAAATTTTTATTTGTTTAAAAATATAAAAAAGTGAAGGTATTTATTTAAATACCTTCACTAAATAATCTGTTTAATTAATTATTTATTGAAATATCTTTTAAGTAATCCAGCCATTCCTTTTCCATGTCTAGCTTCATCTTTAGCCATTTCATGAACAGTATCATGTATAGCATCAAGTCCTAATTTTTTAGCCCTTTTAGCTAATTCAAATTTACCAGAACAAGCACCAAATTCAGCTTCTACTCTTTTTGATAAATTAACTTCAGTAGATTCACTTACACATTCTCCTAAAAGTTCAGCAAACTTAGCAGCATGTTCAGCTTCTTCTAAAGCATATCTTTTATAAGCTTCAGCAATTTCAGGATAACCTTCTCTATCAGCTACTCTAGACATAGCAAGATACATACCAACTTCAGTACATTCTCCTTCGAAGTTAGCTCTTAATCCTTTAATAATTTCCTCATCTTTTGATTCCATACCTTCACCAATTTTATGTTCAGAAGCCCAAATTTTAGCTTCATTTTCATTAATTTCTTCCCATTTATCAGGTCCTACTTTACAAACTGGACATAATTCCATTCCTTCTTCAATAATTTCTCCGCATACTGTACATCTAAATCTTTTCATTTTGTTCCTCCCTAAATTATATAAAGTAATTTGTAATCGTTTCAAATCTGAAATAATTATAACAGAGGAAATATAGTTTGTCAAGAAAAATTATAAAGAATTAAGTTTTGAAACTACCTTAATTAATGCATCCAATGCATCTTTTGGTAATTTGTCTTTTCCTTCTTTGAAAGTTTCTCTAGATTTAATAAAGTCAACTCTATCATTCATTCTATTTTTAAGAGCAGTAACATAGTTTTCATCATTCATATTTGGAATAAATCCATCTATTTCAAAAATTTCAATATCTGAGAAAGGAGTCCAAGGTTTAAAATTAGCTTTATTTTCAACAATAGATTCCAAAATTCCTAAAGTATGTTTTGGTTCAACTTTTTTACCCATAAATTCACCTGTATTTAAAATATAACAATCAACATTTTTTTCTTCAACTAGTTTTTTAAATTTATTATAGTCATCAGCAAGAGCGTGAGTTCTAAAAGGGTTAGCATAAGGTTCTACAACAAGAGCGTTTGGATCAACTCCTTTAGCAAGTCTTTCAGCATTACTTCTTTTAGTTGCTAAGGTAGCTCCCATAACAGATGCTAGAGAAGCTCCATTTAATTTAATTACCGGTGGTAAAGTTGGATCTTTCATTAACCAAAAAATAGCATTAACAGGGTCTTCTATTTTATTAACTCTATTAGGAGACCATAATTTTGATTTTATAGCACGACCATTACCATTTCTAATATCTTCAGTAACTATGACTACTTTTCCATCTTCATTAAGTGTAGCAGAACAATTTTGAACAGTTAGTAGAAATTTGTTATCAGGACTTCCTGCAGGATAATCATTTGTTTTATCAAAATAAGATGGTTCTAATGCAATTGAAGAACAAGTATCTGTATTAATAATAAAAGCATCATCATGAAGTATAGTAACATCATATTTTCCATTATGTCTTGCATGTGTAATTGTAGATTTTCCAGTTCCAGATAATCCGAAAACAGAAGCTACAAATGTTTTTCCACTATTTAATGTATATTTTTTTTGTCCTCCGTGACAACAAACATATTTATGACGATTTGCAATAGCCCAAGCTAGAGTTAATGTTCCTTTTTTAAATTCTCCAAAATATTTCATTCCAAGAATAGCTCCGCAGTTGTTAGCAGGATCAAAATATGTTAAATATTCAGGATCAGCAGCTTCTACATATCTAGTTCCCTTCCATAAGGGATCAGAAAATATATAAATGTCTGGTTCGTTTGGAATAACTTTAGAATCTTTATATTTTTTTACATAATCTATAGAAAGATATTGGAAATTTAACATCCAAGAATACATTAAATTTTCTTGTCCTTCTGGAATTAAAAGATGTGCTTTAACCATAAATTCAGAATCAAGGCCTATATATGCTTCAGCATGATATAATTTTTGGAAACGAGTATAGTAAATGGCATTCATCAAAGATTTATCAAGTCTAGTATTATTAACATCAGGATCTCCAACAATTCTTCTAGCAGCAGCAAAACGACCAGTGATAGGTCCATCATTGAATAATAAAACTTTAGATTCTGGTTCTAATCCTAATTCTTCAGCTCTGTGAACAGGCATATCAGTTACAATAGTTCCAGGAGAATTTTTAGCTAATTTATAAGCTTCTTTTAAGGATGTTACTTTGGTAACATTATTCCCATAAAAAGCAGCTTCAACAATAGAACGAGTTCTAGCAAATCCAGGTTTTCCTTTTCCGATTTCTTCATTTTTGTAATATGTTTTTGTAGACATAAAATCACCTCTTTAAAATTATAGTAAATACTTTACTATATATTATTAGGGATAAATTATTAAAATCCTTTTTTTAAAATAAAAGTTTAAAATTATGGAATTAAAAAAAAATAAGAGGTATAATCATATTACAGTGAATAGGAGATAAAATATTTTTATATATGGATTAGGAGAGAGGATATGGAAAAATTATTTTTAGGAATTGATGTAGGTTCTACAACGATTAAGATTGTTTGTATTAATTCTCAAAAAGAAGTATTATATTCTATTTATGAAAGACATTTTTCAGATGTTAGAAATAAATTAAAAAATCTTTTGGAAAATATGATTGAAATATTAGAACTTAATTTTGAGAATAAAATGTTGTTTAAAATTAATATAACAGGTTCAGCAGGAATAGGTATAGCTAAGGGGTTGGATTTATCCTTTGTTCAAGAAGTTATTTCTTGTATAAAATCAATAGAAACATTGATTCCTGAAACAGATGTAGCAATTGAATTAGGAGGAGAAGATGCAAAAATTACTTTTTTGAAAAATGAAACTGATCAAAGAATGAATGGAAGTTGTGCAGGAGGAACTGGAGCTTTTATAGATCAAATGGCGACTTTATTAAATACAGATGCTAAGGGATTAAATGAATTAGCTAAAGAGGGGGAAACTATTTATCCAATAGCTTCAAGATGTGGAGTTTTTGCAAAAACAGACATACAACCTCTTATAAATGAAGGAGTAAGACGAGAAGATATAGCTATATCTATTTTTCAAGCTGTAGTTAATCAAACTATAACGGGGTTAGCTTGTGGTAAAAAAATAGAAAAAAAAATAGCTCTTTTGGGAGGTCCTTTATATTTTTTAAGTGAGTTAAGAAAAAGATTTAAAGAGACTCTAAAGTTAAATGAAGAGGATTTAATTTTTCCTGAAGATTCTCAATTATTTGTTGCAAAGGGAGCATGTTTTCTTTCTCTAGAAGAAAATAAAAACTTTATTTCATTTGATGATTTTATAGAAAAAATCAAATTATTATCAAAAAATAATTTAAGTGAGTCTTCATCATTAAGACCTTTGTTTTTAGATAAGAAAGAACAAGAAATATTTTATAAAAAACATAATTTTGAAAAAGTTGAAAAAATTGATATAGATAATTATAGTGGAAATGCTTATTTAGGTATAGATGCAGGTTCAACCACAATAAAATTAATTCTTCTTTCAGAAAATTTAGAAATTTTATATTCATATTATTCTAATAATATGGGGAGTCCTATGGAAGCTCTCATTAAAGAAATGATTAAATTATACAAAAAAATAGGAAGCAAAATAATAATTAAGAGTTCGTGTGTAACTGGTTATGGAGAAAATTTGATTAAATCAGCTTTTAATATTGATTACGGAATAGTAGAAACGATGGCTCATTATAGAGGTGCTAAACATTTTTTACCTACAGTAGATTTTATATTAGATATAGGTGGACAAGATATGAAATGCTTGAAAATAAAAGATGGGGTAATAACTTCCATACTTTTAAATGAAGCTTGTTCATCGGGATGTGGATCTTTTTTAGAAACTTTTGCAAATTCTTTAAATATGAACATATTAGATTTTGCCAAGGTAGGTTTAAAATCAAAAAGTCCTTGTGATTTAGGAACAAGATGCACAGTATTTATGAACTCTAAAGTAAAGCAAGCTCAAAAAGAGGGAGCTAAAATTGAAGATATATCAGCAGGGTTATCTTACTCAGTTATAAAGAATACTCTATATAAAGTTATAAAAATGAAAGATAGTAGTGAACTTGGAGAAAATATAGTAGTTCAGGGGGGAACTTTTTTAAATAATTGTGTACTTAGAGCTTTTGAAATTATTTCTAACAAAAATGTCATAAGACCTAATATAGCAGGTTTAATGGGAGCTTTTGGATGTGCCGTGATAGCTAAAGAGAAATCTTTAGAAGAAAATAAAGTTATTTCAAATATATTAAATTTAAATGATTTAAATAAATTTTCATATAAAACTAATTTAACAAGATGTGGTGGGTGCGGTAATAATTGCTTATTAACTATTCACAACTTTAAAACAGGAGGAAAATTTATATCAGGAAATAGGTGTGATAATTTTTTAGGGAAAATGAAAAAAGAATCTAAGTATAATATGGTAGATTATAAATACAATAGATTATTTGATTATAAACCTTTAAACAGTTCACAAGCTTTTAGAGGAGAAATAGGAATTCCTAGAGTTTTAAATATGTATGAGTCTTATCCTTTTTGGTTTACATTTTTTAATGAATTAGGATTTAGGGTTATTATTTCAGATGATTCATCTAAAAAATTATATAATAAAGGCATTGGAACGATATCTTCTGATTCAATATGTTACCCAGCTAAATTAGTACATGGGCATATTTTAAATTTAATAGATAAAGGAATAAAGAAAATATTCTATCCTTGTGTTGTTTATGAGGAAAAAGAATATTCAAAATCAGATAATAAATATAATTGTCCAATTGTAATATCTTATTCAGAAGTTATAAAAAATAATATGGATATATTGAAAGAAAAAAATATACAAGTAATTAATCCTTTTGTATCTATGGAAAATAAAAAAGTTATTTGTAAAATTTTAGAAAAAGAATTTTTTAATTATAGTATAACAAAGTATGAAATAAAAAAAGCAGTTGATCTTGCTTGGGAAGAAAGAAAAAATTATAAAAAAGATTTAATAAAGAAAACAAAGGAAGTTTTAGATTATTGTAAAGAAAAAGATAAAACAGGAATAGTGTTATGCGGAAGGCCCTATCATATAGATAAGGAAATTAACCATGGTATTCCTAATATAATAAGTTCTTTTGGTATTCCTATTTTAACAGGGGATATAATCTCTACCTTTTCTTCGCTAGACTCTGAACTAAGAGTTGTAGATCAATGGACATATCATTCAAGATTATATAGAGCAGCGAATTTTGTGGGAAAATATAAAAATTTACAATTAGTTGAATTTAATAGTTTTAGTTGTGGTATTGATTCAATAACAATAGATCAGGTATCAGAAATACTTAATAGGTATGGGAAAATTCATACTGTTTTAAAAATAGATGAGATAAGTAATATGGGTTCTATAAAGATAAGATTAAGAAGTTTATTAGCTGTTATTGAAGATAAAAAAAGAAATACTTTAAAAAAAATAAAACATATTAAAGAAAATAAAAAAAATGAATTTACAAAAGAATCAAAGAAAGAGTATACTATTTTAGCTCCTCAAATGTCACCTATACATTTTGATTTAATAAAAACAGCTTTTAATTCTAGTGGTTATAATCTAGAAATATTAAATGAAAGTAAAGAGGCTATTGAAGAAGGGTTGAAATATGTAAATAATGACGCTTGTTATCCAGCTATTTTAGTTATAGGAGAGTTAATATTAGCTCTTAAATCAAAAAAATATGATATTAAAAAAACTGCAGTTTTAATATCTCAAACAGGTGGGAGTTGTAGAGCAACAAATTATATAAGTTTATTAAAAAAAGCATTGAAAGATGCAGGTTTTGAATTTATTCCGGTTCTTTCTTTAAATAGTATTGGTTATGAAAAACATGAAGGTTTTAATATAAATATGATTTTGTTTCATAAATTAATTATGGCAGTTTCTTATGGAGATTTTTTAATGAATTTATTATATCAAATAAGACCGTATGAAAAAATTAAAGGAACTACTGATAAATTATATGAAGAATGTAGAAAAATAGTAAAAGAAAATATAGAAAGTGGAAGTATCATTAAATTTAAAAAAAATATTTATGAAATAATAGAAAAGTTTTTAGAGATAAAAATTATAGTAAAGAAAAAGATAAAAGTTGGGATAGTAGGTGAAATATTAGTTAAATTCAGTCCTTGTGCAAATAATTATTTAGTAGATACTTTAGAAAAAGAAGGATGCGAAGTTAAGGTTTATGGATTGATGAATTTTATTAATTATTGTTTATATAGTGATGGATTTTTAGAAGAAAAATTTAAAGGGAAATATTTTTCAATAAAATATAAGATACTTATTTATATTTTAAGACTATATACAAATATTATAGATAAGGCATTAGAAAAAAGCAAAGTTTTTAAAAGTGAAAATTTAATAGAAAAAATTGCAAAGAAAACTTCCAAATATATATCTATAGGAAATCAATCAGGGGAAGGGTGGTTTTTAACAGGAGAAATAATAGATTTTATAGAAGAAGGAGTAGATAATGTTATTTGTATTCAACCTTTTGGTTGTTTACCTAATCAAATAACAGGAAGAGGGATGATGAAAAAAATAAAAGAAGAATATCCTGAAGCTAATGTAGCTGCAATAGATTATGATCCATCTTATTCAGAGGTTAATCAAATAAACAGAATTAAATTGATGGTTTCGGTAGGACAAAAAAAATTAAATAAAGATAATTTATAAAAATATAATTTTGAAATTTTAAAAAAAGGTAGTAAAATATACCTATCTAAATTTTAGGAGGAAAAATGAGAGAGATAAGTTTTGATAAGGTATTGAAATTAAGAAATTATATATTAATAGATGCAAGGAGTCCAAAAGAATTTGAAGAGCAAGGAATTCCTGGGGCTATAAATATTCCAACTTTGTTAGATGATGAAAGGGCAGAAGTAGGAACAGCCTATGTACAAGAGTCTAAAGAAAAAGCAAAGGAAATAGGAGTAGAAAGAATATCTAAAAGGTTACCAGAGATTTTTAAACAAATTAATGAATTATCAAAAAAATATGATAAGCTTATTTTTTATTGTGCTAGAGGAGGGATGAGAAGTGGAACTTTAGAAGTTTTATTTAATACCTTAGGATTTAAAACAATGAAACTTCAAGGTGGTTATAAAGCTTATAGACAGTATATTTTAAAAAATATGGAGGAAGCAAATAAAAATAAAGAATATATAGTTATTCATGGAAGAACAGGAGAAGGAAAAACTAAAATATTAGAAAAATTAGAGGAAAAAGGTTATTCTGTTTTAAATTTAGAAAAATTAGCTGATCACAAAGGTTCTTTTTTTGGTGGCGTTTGTGAGAATAGGAAACAAAGTCAAAAAAGATTTGATGGAGAAATTTTTGATAAACTAGTAAATGATAAGAAAGAATATTTCTTAGTAGAAAGTGAAAGTAAAAGAATAGGAAATATTTATATTCCAGAATGTGTATACAGTTCAATTGTAAATGGGAAACATTTATTTGTAAGTACTTCAATGGAAAATAGAGTTAAGATAATTATGGAAGATTATGCAAATGCTACAATTCCTGAATTAGAAGAATGTTTATTAAGAGTTGCAAGATATATAAGTAAAGAAAGATATGAAAAATATCATAATTTATTAATAAAAGGAGAATTACCAAAATTAAGTGAGATTCTTATGAAAGAATATTATGATCCTTTATATGATGTAGGAATAAATAAATATACTTATGATATAAATTTAAAATATGACAAAATAGAAGAAGCGGTTGAAGAGGTAATAACTTATTTAAAAAATAATAAACATGAAGACTAAAATGAAAGCTCCCTTAAAAAGGGAGCTTTCATTTTTCATTTCTTTTGGGGAGAGAAATTTATTATAACAATTCATTATCGTTATACCATTATGACTAAGAATTTATAAAAAAAGTTTAATTTGAAAATAAATTTTTAATAAGAATATCCTTTAGTGAGTTAATATCTATGTTAAGATTTAAATTTTTTTTTAAATTAATAAGTTTATTTTCAGATAAATATTTTTCATCTATAAAATTTTCTATTTTTAAAATTTCTAATTCTTCATTTGAAAAAGAATTAATAGTTTTTAAAAAGATATCACCATAATTTTTAAATTTTTGATTACCAACTCCTTTTATTTTTAACATTTCCCATCTGTTTTTAGGTTTTTTTTCAGCCATTTCCATAAGAGTAAAATCAGAAAAAATTATATAGGGGGCTACATTTTCGTGAATACTTATTTCTTTTCTTATATTATTTAAACTTTTAAATAGAGGATCATTATAAAAATTTAAATAAACTGTCTCATTTATTTTTCTATAAATTTTCTTTTTGTCTTTTATTATATCAAAAGATATTTTATTAAGTTTAAGTACAGGAAAACTTCCAGCAGTTAATTCAATAAAACTTTCTGAAATTAAGAAATTTAAAAATTCTTCCAACCAATTTTGGTCTTTATTTTTCATTAAACCAAAAGTGCTTATTTTATTTAAACCTTTTCTTTCTATTTTTGAATCAGCTTTTCCTAAAAGGATATTAACTAAAGTAGAGGTTCCTATTTTTTCTTTAGCTCTTCCAATACAAGAAATAACAATTTTACCATCAATAGTTAAATTTTCAATATCTTTAGCATTTTTACAGTTTCCACAATTACCGCAGTAATTTTTTATTCGTTTATCACCAAAATATTTTAAAATATATTCTCGATAACATGTTTCTAAATAGGCATAATTTACCATATCATCTAATTTACTTCTTTTTATCTTTATAAATGTATCACTTGCTACATCGTTGGAATTTATAAAAAATTCTTGAGTAGCTACATCTTCTTCGAAGAAAAGTAAGATAGCTTCACTTGGAAGACCATCTCTTCCTGCTCTACCAGCCTCTTGATAATAACTTTCTAAATCCTTAGGAATATTTCTGTGAATAACATAACGAACATTAGATTTATCAATACCCATTCCAAATGCATTTGTTGCAATCATAACTTTTATATTGTCTTTTAAAAAGTTTTCCTGGGATATTGTTCTTTCTTTTTTTGACATTCCAGCATGGTATTTACCAACATTTAATTGTTTTATATCTTTAAAATACTGATAAAGATTATCTACCTCTTTTCTAGTTGAGGCATAAATTATTCCAGACATCTCTTTATGACTTTTGATATATCTAATAATATAAGCTTCAGGGTTAATATTTTTTTCAACCTTAAAAAAAATATTTTTTCTATCAAAGCCATCAATATATTTTATAGGATTTTTTAATTTCAAAAGAGCTTCTATATCTTTAACAACTCTTGGAGTAGCAGTAGCAGTAAGAGCAAGAATTGGTATATTTTTTTCTAAAATTTCAATAAAGTTAGGGATTTTTAAATAACTTGTCCTAAAATCATGACCCCATTGAGAAATACAATGGGCTTCATCAATTGCAATCATTGAGATATCTAAAGATTTTAAAAAATTTATAAATTTTTTATTTTCTAATTTTTCAGGAGAAAGATAAAGTAATTTTATTTTTTTAGTTTTTAATTTTGAACAAGATTCAAAAAATTCTTCTTTAGACAAAGTGGAATTAATAGAAATTGCAGGTATTCCAAGAATTTTTAAACTATCTACTTGATCTTTCATAAGAGATATAAGTGGTGAAATAACAATGGTTAATCCTGGGAAAATTAAAGATGGTATTTGGAAACAAATAGATTTTCCTCCTCCTGTAGCCATAATTCCAATAATATTTTTTTTATTAAGTATATTTTTAATTATGTTAGCTTGTCCTTTTCTAAAAGCGGTGTAACCATATTTTTGTTTTAAAATTTGCAGAGCTTTTTTTTCCATAAAATAATTATTCCTTTCGTTAAAATTGTTTATTAACTTTATAATATATTATACTACAATATATAAAAAAATATATTTAAAAATCAGGTGTAACATGTTAATATATATTGTACTAAAATTAACTGTAGTTAAAAAATATCTTGACTTTTATATGGATATAATGTATATTAAAATTATCACCAAAACAAAGATTTAAAGTTTAATAGGAGGTAGAAGATGCACGTAATAGATCAAGATACTTGTATAGGATGTGGAGCTTGTGAAGGAACTTGTCCAGTAGGAGCTATAGCAGCAAATGACGAAGGAAAGTTCTCTATCAATGACACATGTATTGATTGTGGAGCATGTGCTGGAGGATGTCCAGTAGGAGCTATCGCAGGAGAATAATTTAAGTGAATTAATCTCAAAAAAGGAGCTACATTGGTAACTCCTTTTTTTTATATTTAAAATTATTTCAGATTAAAATATTTTCTAATACATTCGAAGGTTTCATCACTTATACAATGTTCAACTTTACAGGCATCAGTTTCTGCAGTGCTTTCAGAAACTCCTATAGATATAAAGAGTTTTTTTAAATAATTGTGTTTGTCATAAATTTTTTTGGCTAAAATTTTTCCTGAGTTAGTTAATAATATAAAACCATTTTCATCCATAGTTATATAGTTAGCTTCTCTTAATTTTTTCATAGCAATACTTATACTGGATTTCTTATACCCAGTTTCGTTAACTATATCAATTGATCTAACATTGCCTATTTTATTTTTTAAAAGTAATATAGTTTCTAAGTAATCTTCAGATGATTTATTTGTTTTCATGATCACTCTCCTAAATAGATATTTTAATTAAATGTTAACATAGAGAAAAATAAATATCAAATATTTTAATTGACTTTAAATTAAGCTTGTGGTAAAATTCTCTTAAGTTAGATTAGACTAACTTAAGATTTGACTGACAAATTAAAAATTGACATTTAAGGAGTGAAGTTATGGAACCTTTAAGTTTTTCAAAAATAGGGGATAGAAAAAAAATACTAAAAATAACTGGAAAAGATGAAGTAAGACAACATTTAGCTGAGTTAGGTTTTGTTGTTGGAGCAGAAATATTTATTGTTTCAAAAATAGGTAAAAATATGATTTTATCTATAAAAGAATCGAGAATTGGTTTGGATATGAGCATGGTGAATAGAATAATGGTTTAATATAAAGGAGAAATTATGAATATAGCTACAATAATAGTAGGGATGATTGTATTTATTATATTTGTTTTAGTTTTAAGAAAAATAATAAAAGATAAAAAAAATCACAAGTGTTCATGTGGATGTTCTACTTGTGGATGCTCAGATGTTTGCCATCCTAATAAAAATGATAAAGATAATAAAAAGGAGTTACGTTAGTAACTCCTTTTTATTATCTTTATATGAATAATTCAGGTTCAGCTCTACGTGTAAATTGATTTTCTAATTCGTGTTGATGATATAAATAATTTGCATCATCATAATATTTTGCTCCAACAGGGCATTCTTTAACACAAGCGCAGCATTTAATACAAATACCATTAATTTCACTTACGTTTTTAGGGTTGATAGATTCCATAGGACAAATACTAGCACATAAACCACAGTTAATACAATTGTCATTAGTTAAAGGTTTAACTTTTCTTATATCAACAGCAACACCTTTAGAGTCTCTAGGTTTATAATAATATCTATATGGATATGGGGTACCATTAACCTCAATTAATTTATTAGCATCAAAACTAGAAGCTGAAATTTTATTAAAAATATCATCAGCAAATTTTGTAGCAATAGCTAAATCTTTTTCATCAGGTCTATTTTTTCCAAGAGTTTTAGAAAAAGAATGTTCTCCAATAAAAGCTCCTGCAGCAATAGGATTAAATCCATCTTTTTTTAAGATATCTCTTAATTCAATTAAAGCATCATCATAATTTCTATTTCCATATAAAACAACAGGAATAGCTAATGCTCCGTTACCAATTATTGTATCTAAATATTTTAAAAGTACATTAGGTACTCTTCCTGCAATAACAGGAACTCCAAAAATAACAATATCATTTTTATTGAATTTTTTTTCTAGAGATCTTACTTTTTTAAAAGTAAAATTATATTCTTCAAAATCAACATCAAACTTATCAGATAAAACTTTTCCTAGGTGAGTGACAATTCTTTTTGTTGTCCCAGTTCCTGAAAAGTACATTCCCCAAACTTTTTTTTTCATAAATCCCTCCATTTAGCATATAAATTAGTTAATAATTTTAAAGTTTCATATCATTATACAACAGTTTAACTTTTTTTACTACATTTAATTGAATTGTAAGACTATAAACCATAAGTTTAATTTGTCTTTCAAACTATTCTTGTTAGAGTATTTAAATCATCAAAAATAATCTGTTTCAAAAAAAAACATATTTTTCAGAAAACGATTGACAAAAAAAATAAGATATATTATAATTATTTAGTAGAAAAACAATAAAACTTTAGGAGGTAGGAAATGTACGTAGTAGATCAAGATACTTGTATAGGATGTGGAGCATGTGAAGGAACTTGTCCAGTAGGAGCAATAGCTGGAAACGATGAAGGGAAATTCTCAATAAACGATACATGCGTTGATTGTGGAGCATGTGCTGGTGGATGTCCAGTAGGAGCTATCGTAGCAGGAGAGTAGTATTAAATATACTTAATATAAAAGGACCTAATATATTAGGTCCTTTTATATTTTTTGTATTTTATCTTTATAGAATTTATGAAATTGATTTTATTTTTTATATAAGTCTATTCTAAAATTATTATAGACAATAGGTTTAAATTTTGTAAATAAAGGATTTTTTTCAAAAAAATTCCATCTATCTTTTAATTCTTCCATTATTTTATGGCCTTTTATGTATTTTAATCCATTTTTTTCTAATAACAAAGGGTTATTATTTCCCCATTTAAACATAATATTTTCATTTATAGATTTTATAGATGGATTTAAACAAGGTTGATTTACAAATTCGTTAGGACACGACTCTATTATATAATGACAATTGTTAAAGTATTTTGTTAATTTACTAATAATAAAATTTACATTTCTTTCAGAAAAATACATCAAAAGACCCTCGAAAATAAAAATTCCTTTTCCTTTTGGCAATTTATTAAGAAAATCAAATTTTAAAATATCCCCCACAATATTATGTTCTCTTAAAACAGGAGCAGTATTATTTTTTCTAAAATCAATTACCTCTTTTAAGTCAATATTAAACCAGTCGATGTTTTTTATTTGTAAACGTCTATTTCTAAAATCTAATCCACATCCAATATTCACAATAAAATTAATTTCATTTTTAGAGATTAATTTTAGTAAAATTTTATCGATGATTAAAGTACGGGCAATAGTTCCTGTAAAAGAAGCTATATCTTTATCTATTTCTGAAAAATTTAATATATTTTTGTTATTTTCAAAAAATTTAATAGCATTTTCATCATAAATAGTTTTTTCTCCTAAGGATTCTTTATATTTAAAATATAAAGGAATAAATAAAGTTTTTGATATATTATTAGTCATAAAGACCTCCTCTTAATAATTAAATATTATTTAAATACTAAAATTATTATATTAAAATAAAAAGCAGTTATCTACTCTAAAAAGTTTAAAGTAATCCGAAAAGTTAAAGGAATTTTTTTCTAAAATTTGAAGGAGAAATAGTCATATGTTGTTTAAAAGCAGCAGAAAATTTACTAGGGTTATCGTAACCTACAGTAGATGCAATTTCAGCGATAGTTTTATTTGTTGTTTTAATTAAAGAAACAGCATACAAAATTCTACATTCTTTAAAATAAGAATATACAGATTTTCCATAGATATTTTTAAAACATGCTTTTAAAGCAGTTAAGCTGATATTATGTTCTTTGGCTAAATCTTGTAGAGTTATATGTCTTGTTAAATCTTTAGTAATATGATTTCGAATATGTTTTACTTTTTCAACTTGTTCTTTTGAATAGTATTTTGGATAATTTAAAGATTTATTTAAAGATAAATTATTTATAAAAATTAAAATTTCAAGAGTTTTGATTTTTATAAGATTATATTTGTTATTAATCAAAAGATTATATAGTTCTTGGAAAAGTAAAACTATTTTTTTATTAGAGTTTATTAAAAAAAACCATTCTTTACAAAGAAATTTATCAATAATATCCTTAGTGTTTATAGAAAACTCTTTAAGGATATTTGATATTGAGAAGTTAAATTCTAAAGGATTAATACAAATGGAAATTCCTTCATAATATCCCATTGGGAAAAGAGAAAATTTAAATTTTGGGTTGCTTAAATTTATAGATAAATCTTTTTCTTTTAAATAGATATATTTGTTATCATTCATTTTACATTCAAATCTTCCTTTAAAACAATAATTTATTTCAATCAATTTTTTATTTTTTTTCTTATATTCAGGACAGTTGTAAGTATAAAATTTATTATAAATAACTGTAATTCCAGGAAAAATACTATAAAAAATCATTTCTCCTTTTCCTTTTAAAAATAAAAAATTTAAAGCTGTTTTTTTTTCTGAAAAATAAACTTCTTTTATAGAATATTTATCTTCAATAAAATTTTTTAAAAAATAGTTTTTCATACCATCCTCCAAGTATAATAAAGAATTGGATTCTTTGTCTTCAAATATTATACTTTCAAAAAGTTTGAAAGTCAAATATTTCTTGACAAAAAGGTTGGTCCCGTGTACAATTTTAATGTTTTATATGAAAAAAGGTATTTAAGATAAGAAAAGGAGTAGATAGATGTTTAAAGAAAGAATTAAATCCCATCATGATTTAGGAAAAAAAATAAATAATTATATTGAAAGAAAAGAGATAAATGAAGAAAGTTTTTTTAAAGTTTTAGAACAGGATATAGAAGATGTTCCAAGAGCAATATATGTTCATACACCTTATTGTGATAAAATTTGTTCTTTTTGTAATTTAAACAGAAAAAAATTAGATGGTAAATTAGAGGAATATGCAGAATATATATCTAGTGAATTTGAAAAATATGGGAAAACTAAATACTTTAGGAAAAGATTTTTTGAAGTTATATATTTTGGAGGGGGGACTCCAACAGTTTATAATCTAAAAGAATTAGAAATAATACTTAAAAGTATAAAAAATAATGTTAAATTAGCTGAAGATTATGAATTTACATTTGAAAGCACTTTACATAATTTGAATAAAAAAAAGTTAGAATTAATGATGAAATATGGAGTAAATAGAATTAGTGTTGGAATTCAAACTTTTTCTGAAGAAGGAAGAAAATTTTATAATAGAACTTTTGGTAAAAAACAGACTATAGAAAAATTAAAAGAAATAAAAGAATGTTTTAAAGGGGATATTTGTATTGATATTATTTATAATTATCCAGGTCAAAAAGAAGAAGATATAATAGAAGATGCAAAATTAATAAAAGAAATAGAAATTAGTAGTTCAAGTTTCTATTCTTTAATGGTACACGAAGGATCAAATTTATCTAAAGATATTCAAGAAAAAAAGATTAAAATGGATAATAATTTAAATAATGAAAAAAAATTACATGATTTGTTTATAAAAGAATTATGTCAGGATGGGGAATATTATCCTTTGGAATTAACTAAATTAGCTAAAAAAGATGGAGATAATTATCAATATATAAAAGTTAGAAATACAGGAGGAGATACATTTCCTATAGGAGTTGGAGCTGGAGGGAATGTAGGAAATATAGGTATTTATAGAATGAACAAAGAAAAAATATTTTTTTCTTATAGGGATAATTTATATAAAAAATATTCAATATTATCAGGATTAATGCAATTTCCTAAAATAGAGTTAGAACATATAAAAAAATTATTATCAGAAGAAGAATATAGATATTTTATAGAAAAAATTTCAGAATATAGAAAAAAAAATTTAGTGAAATTTAATGCAGGAAAGTTAGAGTTAACTAATGATGGGATATTTTGGGGAAATAATATTTCTAGTGGAGTAATTGATTACATAGTAGAATCTTTTTTTAAAGATTAATTTTTTTTACAGTTTAATTTTGATTTTCAAATATTTTTATTGCAAGGGGGAGAAATGAAAAAGAAAATAATTATGTTAGGTTTTGTTATATCTGCTTTAGCTTATGCTAATGAAAAGGAGATAAATTTAGGAGAAAGTGTTATAACTTCAACAACAGGATTTGAAACTTCAATGAGAAAAATAGCGGCTAATCCCACTATTATAACTTCAAAAGATATTCAAGAAAAAAATTATAAAACAGTTTCAGAGGCTTTGAGAGATATACCTTCTGTAAATATTATGAGAAATTCTTTTGGGACGATGATTGATTTAAGGGGGCAAGGTGGAATAGACGGAAGTTCATCAGGAGCTAAAAAAAATCTCCAAATTTTAGTGGATGGTATAGCTGTAAATTCTTTAGAATCATCAATGACGAGCACACCAATAGATACTATTTCAGTGGATACTATAGAAAAAATAGAGGTTATTCCAGGAGGAGGATCTATAATTTATGGAAGCGGAACAGCTGGAGGGGTTGTTAATATAATAACTAAAAAAGGAGAAGGATTTAGAGGAGGAGCTACAGTTGATTATACAAGTTTTGATGGTACTAAAGAAAGTGTTTTATTAGGAGAAACTTTTGGAAAATTTGATTTTGATTTAGCTTATACTAATAATAAAGCTAAAGGATATAGAGAAGATTCTAAAGATAATTCTGAATATTTTCAAGGCAAAATAAGATATAATATATCAGAAAAACAAAATTTAGAGTTTAAATATGCAAAATATAATAATAAAAGAAATATATTGGATGATTTAACAAAAGAAGAATTAAATAAGGATAGAAATCAAGGGGATAATGATGGTTTTATAGATACTATAAATACTGATAAAAATGATTATATTTTAACATACAATAATAAACTATCAGAGAAATTAGATTTGAATTTACTAGCATATCATCAGCAAACATCTATGAAAATAAATATGCCTAGTAAAGATAGCAAAGCAGATTGGAATTTTGAAGATAAGAAAAAGGGAAGTAAATTAAAATTAAAATATTTATATGGAGAAGATAATTCAATACTAGCAGGAATAGATTATGTAGATAATAAAGGTGGAAGATATGGGGATATTGAAAATATAATTAGAATGGGACCAATGACAAGAGAAATGAAAGTTAAAACAGATATGGATTTAAATAAAAAAACTTTAGCTGGATTTGTAATGAATAATTATAAATATAATAAATTTCAATTTAATCAAGGGATAAGATATGAAAAATCAGACTATGATATTAAAAGAAAAAGTATAGTGCAACTACCAATGGGTCCTAGTAAAGTTAGTTCAAGTTCTTTTGATAAAAAAATGGATAATGTAGCTTGGGAATTATCAGGAAATTATCTATATTCAGACACAGGAAAAGGTTATATAAGATATGAAAAAGGATTTACAACTCCTCAACCAGCTTTATTAACAAATAAATACAATAAAAACTATTATTTAAATGATTTAAATGAAGAAACTTATAACAGCGTAGAGATAGGAGTTAGTGATTATTATAAAAATACATTAGTAACTGGTTCAGTTTTTTATAGTTTAATGGAAGATGAAATTTATACTTATATGAGCGGTGGAATGTCAAATAGTAATATATTAAATTATAATTTAGATAAGACAGAAAGGTATGGAGTTGAATTTAAGTTAGAGCATTATTTAGGGAAATTAATAGTATCTGAAGGTTATCAATATATGCGCGCAGAAATAAAAGATGGAAAAGAGAAAAGTTTTGATAGTTCAGGAAATTTAATTTCAGGAGAAAAATTATCAGGAAATAGAATAGCGGGAGTTCCAGAGCATAAACTTAATATAGGAGCAAGTTATAAATTTAATGATAAATTTAATATAAATGGAGAATTAGTATATAATGGATCTTCTTATATTGACAATAAAAATAAATATGGAAAGAAAAAAGATTATATTATAGCGAATATAAGAGCTAATTATAAATTAAATACAAGTTTAAAATTATATGCAGGAATAAATAATTTGTTTGATGAAAAATATAATAATTCAGCTTCCTATGATACAAAGAAAAATGAGAAAATTTATGATCCAGCAGCAGAAAGAAATTATTATATGGGATTTAGTTATACTTTTTAAGTAAGGAGAAAAGTTATGCTATAATGAAAATAAAAAGGAGTTAATTATACAATGAAGAAATTGTTACCATTTATGTTAATTTTAGGAACAATATTATTAGGAATATTTTCAGTTACTATGGGTAGTGTAAAAATTCCTTTGGAAAATTTATATCATTTAAATGATGCACCAAAATACATGCAAACAATAGTCTATGATTTAAGATTACCAAGGATATTGATGGCTATTTTAGTAGGGATGATGTTATCTTCAAGTGGTGTTGTTGTTCAAACTGTTTTTCAAAATCCATTGGCTGATCCTTATATTATAGGGATAGCAGCCAGTGCAACGTTTGGATCTGTAATTGCTTATATTTTTAATATGCCAGATTTTATGTATGGTGTTTTTGCTTTTGTGATGTCTTTAGTGAGTACATTTATCATATTTAAATTAGCAAAACAGGGGAGTTCAGTTAATGTAACAACTCTTCTTATAATTGGAATAGCAGTTTCTTCATTTTTAGGATCGTTTACTTCATTTTCCATGTACTTGATAGGAGAGGATTCTTTTAAGATAACAATGTGGATGATGGGATATTTAGGGAATGCTACATGGGAGAAAGTATTTTTAATTTGTCCACCCTTGATATTTTCTTTATGGTATTTTTATATGAATAGAAATAATTTAGATGCGTTACTTTCAGGTGATGAAGAAGCTTATTCTTTAGGAGTTGACGTAAATAAATTAAAAGTAAAAATGCTATCTGTATCAGCTTTAATAGTTGCATTTTCTGTTGCTTTTTCAGGAATGATAGGTTTTGTAGGTTTAATTATACCGCATACAATAAGAATGATAACAGGACCTTCAAATAGTAAATTAATACCTAGTGGGGCACTGGCAGGAGCAATATTTCTTTTAGCTTGTGACACTTTTGGTAGAACAATATTATCTCCAGTTGAAATTCCAATTGGAGTTGTAACTTCTTTCTTTGGAGCACCATTTTTTCTTTATTTAGCTCTTAAAAGTAAAAGAGGTGGTAAATAATGGCAATAAAAATAGATAATCTAAATTTTTCTTATGGGGATAGAAAAATATTAAAAAATATAAAAATAGAAATAAAAAGAGGAAAATTAACAGGGATTTTAGGACCTAATGGTTGCGGGAAATCAACTTTGCTAAAAAATATTTTAGGATATATAGGAAAAGAAAATCAAAATAATATTGAAATTTTAGGGAAAAAGTCAAGAAATTACAAGAAAAAAGAAAAAGCAAGGGTAATGGCTTTGGTTCCTCAGAAATCAAATTTGATGAGTCCAATGAATGTATTAGACTTTGTAACTATTGGAAGATTACCACATTTAAAAAATAGTTGGGAAGGATATAGTAAAAAAGATAGGGATTTTGTAAATGAAGTTTTGGATAAATTAGGATTAAAATCATTTTCTGATAGAATAGCTTTAAGTTTATCAGGTGGAGAATTTCAAAGAGTTCTTTTAGCAAGAGCTCTAATTCAAGAACCTAAAATATTACTTTTAGATGAACCTACATCAGCTTTAGATTTAAATCACGCAATGGATTTAATGGTTAGAGTAAAAAAATTAGTTGATAATCATGACATAACTGGAGTTGTTGTTTTGCATGATTTAAATTTAGCTTCTATATTTTGTGATGAGATTATTTTAATGAAAAATGGGGAAATATTTTATAAGGGAACTCCTAAGGAAGTTTTAACACGAGAAAATTTAAAAGAGATATATGATTTAGACTGTGAAATAATTTATGAAAAGGATAAACCTTATATTATTCCCTTTATAAAAGGAGAAAAAATTTGAAAAAAATAAATTTATTTATAATGAGTTGTTTAATAAGTATTTGTTCTTTTTCTTTAGAGATTAAGAATAATCAAATTTATGACTCTAGTGGAAATAGTATAGAAATTAAAAATTATAAAAGAATAGTAGTAGCGGATCCTGCTGTTGTAGAAACAATATATATGTTAAAGGCACAAGATAAAATAGTGGGAATAACAACCTCAGCAAGGAGTAAAATTTGGCCAGAAGAAAAGACAGCAAAACTTAATTCTGTAGGAAATATTGCAAAACCTTCTTTTGAAAAAATAATAGAATTACAGCCAGATTTAGTAATAATAAATAAGATGTCTTCAGGAGTGAGTGCTTCTTTAAAAAAAATAGGAATACCAGTTTTAGTGGACGATTTATCTGAAAATGTAGAAAATATTTTGAAAAGTATAAAAATATTTGGAAAGCTTTTAGATAAAGAAAAGGAAGCGGATTTATTGTATAATAAATCTTTATTAAAATTAAAAAATATAAAAAAATTAAAAGAAAGGGAAGTTAAAGGACTAGTTTTGTATTCAGCTTCTCCAATGATGGCTTTTAATGAGAAATCTTTACCGGGACAAGTTTTAGATATAATAGGAATTAAAAATATAGCTAAGAATCTTTCAGGATCAAGACCTATAATATCTTCTGAATATTTATTAGAAGAAAATCCAGACATAATTATGGGAGCAATGAGTTTTAAATCTAAAAATCAGATATTAAATTCTAATCCAATAATACTTAAAACAAAATCTGGAATTAATGGCAATATATTTATTGTTGATTCTAGCAAAATATTAAGAGGTTCTCCAAGAATATTTGATACTATAAATAATTTATACGAGGAAGTAGTGAAATGTCAAAATTTAAAATAATATTAAAATATTATTTTCTAGAAAAAAAATTATTATCAATTTTTTTAATAACTAGTTTAGGGGTTACATTATTAGATTTGAGTAGCCCAATTATTGTAAAAAAAATAATAGACCATTCCTTGCCAAATAAAAATTTAGAGGAACTTTTTTATCTTTCAGGGTTAGTTTTATTTATTTATATATGCAGAGGAATAAGTTTAATTTATTCTTCTAGTCGTGGTCAATTGTTAGGAAATAAATTAAAATTTCATATGAGAAATGATTTAATCTCTCATTTTTTAAAACAATCTTTTGAATTTTTCTATAAGAAAAATAGCGGAGAATTGATTTCAAGAATTATAGGAGATTTAGAAAATGTATCTACTTTATTATATAAAGGATTAGAAAGTTTTTTATCTTCACTCTTAGTGTTAATAGGATCTTTTTTATTAATGCTTAAATTTAGTCCTATTTTAGCAGGGGTTACTTTTATTCCATTACCTTTTGCTTTTATTTTTGTTTATTTAATTAATGGAAAACTAAAAAAAGGATATTTTAAAATAAGAAAAGAAAATAGTAACTTAACCAGTTTTATAAATGATATATTTAGACTTGTTTTTTTCATTAAAGATAATAGTTTAGAGGAAGATCATAAAAAAAAATTTATTGAAACTAATGTTAAACTATTAAAATCAGAAAAAGATAATTTTTTAAATTCTGCTTATTTAATGGGAGGCATAGTTTTTTATAATCAATTTTTACAATTATTATTAATTTTTATTGGAGGAATTTTATTTATAAACAATAAAATAAGTTTAGGAATAATCATTTCTTTTTTACTCTTAGTTGATAGATTTAAAGTTTCTTTGATGAGATTTATTGGACTTATTGATTTGTATCAAAGAGGTATGGTTGGAATTTCAAGATTTCAAGAAGGAATAACAACAAAAAATTATTTTATAGATGGAAATATAGAATTAAAAGAGGAATTAGAATGTATAGAATTTAAAAATGTGAGTTTTTCTTATGATGGAAAAGTTGATATTTTGAAAAATATTAATTTTAAAATATTAAAAGGTAAAAAAATTGCAATAGGTGGTCAAAGTGGAGTTGGAAAGTCTACAATATTTAATTTAATTAAAAAAAGTTATTTGCCAACTGAAGGCAACATATATATTAATGGTATTGATATAAGAAAAATAAAAACAGCATCTTTATTGGAAAAGATAGGAATTATAAATAGAGAAGAAAATTTATTTAATGATACTGTTTTAGAAAATATAAGAATAGTAAATAGAGAAAAATATACTGTTGAAGAAGTTATGGATGCAACAAAAAAAGCATGTATTCATGATAAAATAATGAATTTAAAAAAGAAATATAAAACTTTATTAGGTACAGATGGTATTAATTTGAGCAATGGTGAAGGGCAAAGGATTTCAATAGCGAGGATATTTTTAAAGAAAGCAAGATTAATAATGCTGGATGAAGCTACTTCAGGTTTAGATAATATTATAGAATCTGAAATAATAGAAAATATATATGAATTTTTTAAAGAGGAAACTATTTTGGTGATTACTCATAAATTAGAGTTATTAAAGGAGTATGATGAGATAATATTAATTGAAAATGGTGAAATTATTGAAAAAGGAACCTATGAAGAACTAATTAGATTAAAAAATAAATTTTATAAAATATTAAAGAAAACATCTTAATTAAAAATTAAGATGTTTTCTTTTGAATTTCTTTAGTTTGAGTTTTCAACCATTGAATTTCCTCGCTATTTAAGAAAGGAGATATTTTTTCAAAAACTATTTTATGATAATTATTTAACCACTTTATTTCATCATTATTTAAGAATGATGGGTCAATAGCATCAATATCTATAGGAACGAAAGTAAGAGTTTTAAATTCTAAAAATAAACCATATTCATTTTTAAAACTTTTAGTAGTTAAAGTTTCATTTTCAAGTCGAATTCCATGGGAGTTATCTATATAAATACCAGGTTCTATAGTAGTAACCATATCAGGATGTATTATACAGCTAGCAGAGGGCCTTAAGATGTTAGGCCCTTCATGAACATTAAGGAAATGACCAACTCCGTGTCCAGTAGCACACCTGTAGTCTAATCCTATTTCCCAAATAAGATTTCTAGCGATAGCATCTAAATTACCTCCAAAAGTACGATGTGGAAACTTGCTTTTAGAAAGGGCTATTAATGATTTTAAAACATAAGTATAATGTTTTTTTATTTTAGGATCAACCTCTCCTAAAGAAATAGTTCTAGTAATATCAGTTGTTCCTTCTAAATATTGACCTCCTGAATCAATTAAAATTAAATTATGAGGTTCTAAATATGAATAATGTTTATTGCTTGGTAAATAATGCATCATAGCAGCATTTTTACCATAAGCCGCAATTGTTTCAAAGCTAGGTTCTATAAAACCTTCTTGTTTTTTTCTTAAAGATTCGATTTTATTAACTATATCTAATTCGCTAATTTTATTTTTTGAAATATTATTTTTTAACCAAAAAATAAATTTAGTCATTGCTATTCCATCTTTTAGATGGGCTATATAATTATTTTTAATTTCAACTATATTTTTTATAGATTTCATATTATTTTCAGGATTAGGTTCGTTTATTATTTTTATTTCTTTAGGTAATGCTTCATAGATTGAAGAATTTATTTTGTTATAATCTAAAAGAATGGTTAAAGATTTATCTAATGTACACAGATACTTATAAAAATTATTATAATCATGAATTTCAATATTTATGTTTTCAAGGTAAAGGTTAATTTCTTTAGAAAGTTTAGATTTATCTATGAATAGCAATACCTTATCTAAAAATATAACAGCGTAAGATAATACTACAGGATTATATTTAATATCTTTTCCTCTTAAATTAAGTAACCAACAAATATCATCTAGAGAGGATAAAATATGACATGTTGTTTTTTTAGTTTTCATAATATATCTTAATTTTTTTATTTTAAGATTAGCTTTTTCTCCAGAATATTTCTCTTCTAAAATAAAAGCTTTTTCTTTAGAAAGAAGAGGCCTATCTTTCCAAACTTCATTAATAAGATCTAGGTTTATTTTTAATTTGAAAAACTTTTCTTTAGAAGCTTTAATGAAATCTAGCATTAAATTATAGCTAACAGTTCTACCATCAAAGCCAAGGGTATCATTAATGTTTAAAGTATTTTTTATAAATTCTTGAACAGTTGGGGTATCTTTTAATCCTACTTTGAAAAGTTGAAATTCACTTCCTGAAAGTTCTTTTTCAGCCTGTAAAAAATATCTCCCATCAGTCCATAGATATGCATCATTTAATGTTATTAAAGCAGTTCCACTAGATCCTGAAAAATTCGAAATATATTCTCTTGTTTTGAAAAAATCTCCAATGTATTCACTTTGATGAAAATCAGAAGAAGTTACTAAATAGGCAGTAACTTTATTTTTTATCATTAATTCTCTAAGTAATTTTATTTTATCATTTGTAGAAAGTTTCATAATCAATCTCCTTCTATAATTTTTAATGAATTATTATAAGGGTATTTTATCATCAAAAGAGATACTTTAAAAGAAGATATTTCCATAGACTTTTAATTTAAGATGTTGTAAACTTAATTATAGGGAAAAATTATAAAACTAGAGGAGGAAAAATGATTTATAAATTAGGAAAAAATATTCCTAAAATAGGAGAAGAAAATTATATAGCTCCAACAGCTTCTCTGATTGGAAAAGTAACTACAGGAAAAGATGTTTCAATATGGTTTAATGCTGTTTTAAGAGGGGATAATGGGGAAATAAATATAGGAAACGGAAGTAATGTTCAAGATAATGTTATTATTCATTCAAATGAAGGAGGAAAAGTTATTGTAGGTAATAATGTAACTTTAGGTCATGGATGTATGATACATGGATGTGAAATAGGTGATAATAGTTTAATTGGAATGAATGCTTTGATAACAGATCATGTTAAGATTCCAAAAAATTGTTTTGTATATGCAGGATCAGTTATAACTAGTAGAATAGGGAAATTGGAAGAGGGTAGTTTTATAAAAGGAAATCCTGCAAAATGTATAGGTGAAATTTCTGAAAAACAGAGAAATTCTATGCTTTCAGCTTCAGAAGAATATAGAAAATCAAGAGAAAAATATTTAAAAGAATTTATTAAATGTGAATAGGAGATGGTATTATGCCTTATATAAAAGTATCTGGATTAACAAAGGAAAAAATTTGTGAAGTTAGTGATGATTTGATTGAAATAGTTTCAAAGGTAACAAAAACAGATAAACAAAAAATAAGAGTATTTTATAATCCAATGTTAGAAATATTAGATTCTAAAGTTTGTGAAAATCGATTGAATATAGATATTGATTGGATGCCAAGGCCTCAAAAAATGTGTGATAAGGTGGCTAATGAATTTAAAGAATATTTTAAAAATTATAATTTTGAGATTGTTAAAGTATATTTTACAGAGCTTGTTAAAGAAAAATATTATATGTAAAAAAAACTAGCCTTGGCTAGTTTTTTTTTAAATAGTTTCAGAATAAATAGAAAAAACTAATGATTTCCATAATATTTTATAATTTGATTTTATTGTTATTTTGATAGTATCTGTATTTTGAAATATTTTGTTTACAGAATAATTGAAATTAGTATGGCAATAATTTTTATCTTCATTAATGATTTTTTTTATTTTATTATTTATTTTGATACCCTCATTTATTGGGGATTTATCGTTTTCTATAATAGTAGTAACTTCTAAATTTTTGTTTTTAACAATATTTCTAATTGAAATATCATTTATTCTAGCTACAGCTTTTATTAAATCTTCTTCTTTTAATTTTTTAGGAACAGGTATTTCTAATTGAAACTCATTTTTAAAAGTTTGATCTTTATTTTCAAATTTTAAATTATAGTTACTAATAGTTTGTTCTCCTCTCATATCAATTTGCATTTTTCTTTTAATTTTTTCAATATCGTTAGGATAGGTTCCAAGCAAATACATAAGTTTAGTTACAGCTGCTTCAGGAGTAAGGTCGACTCCGCTTAGAACACCTGCATCAATTAATTTAGCACTAGCTTCATAAAGCCCCATTTTAACCATTCCAGTGGTACATTGAGTTATATCTACAATTATTATTCCTTTAGAAGACAGATAATTAATTATTTCTATGAACTTTTTATTTGTAGGAGCGTTTCCATTTCCAAATGTTTTTAGTATAACCCCTTTAATATTGTTATTGCCTTTAAATATATTTTTTAAATAATCAAAATTAAGACTAGGGAATAATTCTAAAATAATAACTTTATTACATAAATTTTTATTTACATAAAATTTATTTTTATTTGTTTTAAGTATACGATCTTTAATTATTTTAATATCACTTCCAATTTCTCCTATTGGAGGATAATTTGGAGAAGAAAAACCAAAATAATTTGTAGCATCTATTTTTCTAGCTCTATTTCCTCTAAGTAAGGTATCTCTAAAAAAGATAGCTACTTCAGGAATTAATTTAATTCCATACATTTCGTTTCCAGCTATCTGTATAGCTGTTATTAAATTTTGAAGAGCATCACTTCTTGGAAATTGTAAAGGAACTTGAGAACCAGTGAAAATAATAGGTTTATTCAAATTTTTAAGCATAAATGAAAGAGCAGAAGCTGAAAAAGCCATAGTATCTGTTCCATGTAAAATAACAAACCCTCTATAAAGATTATAATTTTTTTCAATTATTTCTGCAATTTGAACCCAAACTTCAATAGACATATCAGAAGAGTCAATTAAAGGGTTAAATTGATAGTAATCAGTTGGAAAATTATTTAAAATAGGGTGTTCTTTAATAATTTCATTCCAATTTGTTGCAGGTCTTAAAGGACTAGTACAATCATTTTTGTTATCGTGAACCATTCCAATAGTACCACCAGTATTGATAATTAAAACTTTATTAAGCATAATTTCCTCCTTGAAGTAAATTTTTTTCTAGAGTTAATTATAACATAAAATAAAGAAAAAATTATGAAGAATATCATGCAAAAAAATATAAAAATAGAAAAAAATCAGAAGAAAACAAAAAAAATAATAAGATTTTCATCTTTTTTTTTGCAAGTTTTTTTTGGCGTAAATAAGTATATTGTGATGTAAATACAATCACTTTGACGTAAATGGAGTTATTTTTTTTTGATGTTATTTTAAAAATAAAAAAAAAATAACTTGATTTTAAAAAAAAAAAAGGTATAATAAAGTGTAAACATTGGTTGGATAAATGCGTTATATATATTGAATAAATGATTTATCCAAAAATATTTTACTTGATATATTTTAAAGGGGGCTTGATATGAAAGTACTTTGTTATGGTGTTAGAGATGTTGAAAGACCATTTTTTGAAAAATTGGCAAAAGAGTACAATCTTGAAGTTACATGTACTAGTAACTTTTTAAACACAAAAGAAACAGCTGAATTAGCAAAAGGATTTGACTGTGTTGTTTTAAGAGCAAATTGTTTTGCAAACAAAGAAAATTTAGATTTATATAAAGAATACGGAGTAGAATACGTTTTAACTAGAACAGTTGGAACTAATCATATAGATATTCCTTATGCTAAGGAATTAGGTTTTAAAATGGCGTTTGTTCCATTTTATTCACCAAACGCAATATCTGAATTAGCAGTTACACATGCGATGATGTTATTAAGACATATGTCTTATACAACTTATAAAACAGGTGTTAAAAAAGACTTTACAGTTGATGCTAATATGTTCTCAAAAGAAATTAGAAATTGTACAGTAGGTGTAGTTGGACTTGGAAGAATAGGAATGACTACAGCAAAATTATTTAAAGGATTAGGAGCTAATGTTTTAGGACAAGATTTATTCCCTAAAACAGGAGTAGAAGATATAGTTACTCAAGTTGAGTTAGATGAACTTCTTGCTAAAAGTGATATAGTATGTCTACACTGTCCATTCATACCAGAAAATGGAAAAGTTGTTACTAAAGAATTCTTAGCTAAAATGAAAGAAGGAGCAATCTTAATAAATGCAGCTAGAGGAGAATTACAAGACGTACCTGCATTAGTTGAAGCTTTAGAAAGCGGACACTTAGCTGGTCTAGGAATAGATGTTTTAGAAAATGAATCTACAGTATTCTTCAAAGATTTCAAAGGTGGAGATATTGAAGATCCAACAATAAACAAATTAATAAATATGTATCCTAGAGTATTAGTTTCACCTCATATGGGTTCTTACACTGATGAAGCTGTAACAAATATGATTGAAACTAGTTTCCAAAACTTAACTGAATTTGTGGAAACAGGAGATTGTAAAAATAAAATTAAATAGTTAGAATTTTTTAATATTTAAACGGCGTGTAATAAAAGTTTTTTATAATATAAGTATAAAATCAAAAAAAAATTTATGGAGGTTAGAAATGGCTAAAAATGTTTTTGAAATGGCTCAAGCTCAAGTAAAAACAGCTTGTGATAAGTTAGGAATGGAAGCAAATGTGTATGAATTATTAAAGGAACCAAGAAGAGTAATCGAAGTTAATATTCCAGTTAAAATGGATGACGGTTCTATAAGAATATTCAAAGGATATAGATCTCAACATAATGATGCAGTTGGTCCTACTAAAGGAGGAATCAGATTCCACCAAAACGTTTCATTAGAAGAAGTTAAAGCATTATCTATTTGGATGACATTCAAATGTTCTGTAACAGGAATCCCTTACGGTGGAGGTAAAGGTGGAATAATCGTAGATCCATCTGAATTATCTAAAGGAGAATTAGAAAGATTATCAAGAGGATATATCGAAGGAATCTATAAATTAATCGGAGAAAAAGTTGACGTTCCAGCTCCAGACGTAAATACTAACGGACAAATTATGTCTTGGATGGTAGACGAATATAATAAATTAACTGGTACATCTGCAATTGGTACTTTAACTGGTAAACCATTAGAATTTGGTGGATCAAAAGGAAGAAACGAAGCTACTGGATTTGGTGTTGCAGTAACAGCTAGAGAAGCAGCTAAAAAATTAGGAATCGAAATGAAAGAAGCTAAATTAGCAGTTCAAGGATTCGGAAATGTTGGAGCATACACTGTTAAAAACATTGAAAAACTTGGTGGAACTGTAGCAGTAGTAGCTGAGTGGTCTAAAGCAGACGGAGCTTACGCTATATATAAAGAAGACGGATTAGATTTCCAAGCTATGATGGATTATAAAGCAGCAAATGGAACTTTAGTAGGATTCCCTGGTTCTAAAAAAATAACTATGGAAGAATTCTGGGCAAGCGATGTTGATATCGTAATACCTGCAGCTCTTGAAAATGCAATAGATGCAGCTCAAGCTGAATTAATCAAAGCTAAATTAGTTTGTGAAGCAGCTAATGGACCAATAACTGAAGCTGGAGACGAAGTATTAAATAGAAAAGGTATCACAGTTACTCCTGATATCCTAACTAATGCTGGTGGAGTTACAGTTTCTTACTTCGAATGGGTACAAAACTTATACGGATACTATTGGGAAGAAGCAGAAGTTGAAGAAAAAGAAGAAGTTGCTATGGTTAGAGCATTTGAAGCTTTATGGGCAATCAAAGAAGAATATAATGTTACAATGAGAGAATCTGCTTACATGCATTCAGTTAAGAGAGTTGCTGAAGCTATGAAAGTTAGAGGATGGTACTAAGATCTGTATTAATACAGAAAAGTATTAAACTTATAGTGATGTAAGGATAAATTAATTCCTTCAGTTAATTCTGAAGGAATTTTTTTTTATTAAATAATAATGGAAAAAAAATCAATTAAGATATATAATTTAGTTTGGAGATAAGTTGAAAGGGAGGCGTAGTAAGTGATTACGAAAGTTAAAAGTTCAAGTTATTTTGGTATAGATTCATTTTTGGTTGAGGTAGAGGTGGATATTTCTAGAGGATTACCTTCTTTTAATATAGTTGGGTTAGGAGATACAGCAGTTATAGAAAGTAAGGAAAGAATAAGAGCAGCAATTAGAAACAGTGGTTATAAAATGCAATATAATAAAATAATAATCAATTTAACTCCAGCAGGAAAAAGAAAAATAGGGACACATTTTGATTTACCAATAGCAATAGGAATCATGTGTTGTCAGAATTTAATAACTTTTAAGAAAGAACTTTTAAAAAATTATATTTTTATGGGAGAATTATCATTAAATGGTGATTTAAAAAGGACGCAAGGAATTGTAAGTGGAGCTATATTAGCTAAAGAGTTAGGATATAAAGGAATAGTTATCCCATATGAAAATAAAGATGAAGGAAGTTTAATAAAAAATATAAATGTTATCGTAGTTAAAAATTTAAAAGAAGTACAATATTTTTTAGAAAATAATAAACAAATTCAAGAAGAAAAAATAAAAAATAACTCTTTAGAAATACAAGAAAAATTTAATATAGATTTTAGTGATGTAAAGGGTCAAGAGGTTGCAAAGAGGGCATTAGAAATTTGTGCAGCAGGTGGTCATAATTTAATTATGATAGGAACTCCAGGATGTGGGAAAACAATGTTGGCTAAAAGAATTATGACAATATTACCACCTTTAACAGAGGAAGAAAAAATAGAAATAACTAAAATCTATAGCATTGCAGGAAAATTAAGTGAAAAAAATCCTATAGTTAATAATAGGCCTTTCAGATCTCCCCATCATACAAGTAGTGGAGTAGCTATGATTGGGGGAGGAAGAATTCCTAAAGTGGGGGAAATTTCTTTAGCGAATAGAGGAGTTTTATTTTTAGATGAACTTGTTGAGTTTAAAAAAGAAATATTGGAGAATTTAAGAGAGCCATTGGAAGAAAAAAAAGTATTCATAACAAGGGCTAATTATAAAGTAGAATTTCCCTGTAAATTTTTATTTTTAAGTGCTACAAATCCTTGTAATTGTGGGAATTATTTTGAACAAGATGGTAGCTGTACTTGTAGTGCATCTGAAGTTTCTAAATATTTAAAAAAATTATCAGGACCTCTTATAGATAGAATTGATTTAAAAGTAGAAATGAGAAGATTATCGGAAAATGAACTGTTAGAAAATATTCCAAGAGAAAGATCAAAGAATATAAGAAAAAGAGTATTACTTGCAAGAAAAATTCAGAAAAAAAGATTTAAAAGTGATAAATTAAATGGAGATATGCTAAGCAAAGATTTAGAAAAATATTGCTTTTTAAATAAAGAAAATAAAAATATTATGAAAAAAGCAATAGAAGTTTTAAAATTATCAGCAAGAGGATTCGATAGAGTTTTAAAAGTGTCTCGTACAATTGCAGATTTAGATAATAGTAAAGAAATAAAAAAAGAACATATTTTAGAAGCTTTATCTTACAGAATAAGCGATAACAAGTAAAATAAAAAAGGAGTGGAAATGTTAGAATATAAACCTAAATTTTTCTTCAGAAACAAGCATATAAACACCTGTTTTCCAACTGTTTTCAGAAAAATTGATATTAATTATAAAAGAGAAAGAATTGACACTTATGATGGAGATTTTATTGATATTGACTGGGTAAAAAATAAAAGTGATAATTTAGTAATTTTATGTCATGGATTAGAAGGAAGTTCAAATAGTAAATATATAAAAGCGAACGCAAAATATTTTTCACAGCAAGGATGGGATGTTTTAGCTATAAATTATAGAGGATGTAGTGGAGAAGAAAATAAAAAGATATATTCATATAATTCTATTCTAACAGATGATTTAAAATTAGTTGTTGAAAAAAAAGGAAAATATTATAAAAATATTGTAACAGTGGGATTTAGTTTAGGAGCTAATTTGATATTGAAGTATTTAGGTTGTGAAAAAGATATCCCTAAAAATCTAATTTGTGCAGTTACAGTTTCTCCCCCATGCAATTTTTTTGCAACAAGTGAAAAATTAAAAAAGAAAGAAAATATAATATATAAACTTAAGTTTTTAAATAAATTAAAAATAAAAATCAAAGAAAAGTATAAAAATAATCCTGATTATAGAAAAAAAATAAATTTAGAAGCTATTTTAAAAACAAAAAATTTAGAAGAGTTTGATGAAGAATTTACAGCTAAATATTTTGGATTTAAAGGAGTTAAGGATTATTATGAAAAAGCAAATACTGTTAAAACTTTGAAGAATATAAAGATTCCTACATATATACTAACTCCATTAGATGATCCTATAATGGGAAAAGAATGCTATCCTTATAAAGAAACAAGGGAAAATAAAAATATTTTGTTTGAAACTCCTAAATATGGGGGTCATGTAGGTTTTTCTTCATTAAATCATTATCCTTATGTATTAGAAAAAGCAATATATTCATATGTAAATAGTATTTTGTAGGGGATAATTAAATTTTAAAAATAAGTTATACAAAAATATAAAATAAATTAGTGTATATTGTAATAAATTGATGTATAATATAGACTAATAAAAAAATAAAATGTTGGAGGTAGAAGATGGCAGTTTTAGTTACTGGTGGTGCAGGATATATAGGGAGTCATACTGTAATTCAACTTTTAGATTCAGGAGAAGATGTTATTGTAGTTGATGATTTAAGCAATAGTTCTATAAAAGTAGTGGACAGAATAGAGGAACTCTCTGGAAAAAGACCTAAATTTTATAAAGTAAATATTTTAGATGAAGAAAATTTTGAAAAAATATTTAAAGAAAATGAAATAGAATCAATAATACATTTTGCAGGATTTAAAGCTGTAGGAGAATCAGTTGAAAAACCTTTAGCTTATTATACAAATAATTTAATATCGACATTAATAATTTTAAATATAATGAAAAAATATAATATAAAGAATTTTGTATTTAGTTCTTCAGCTACTGTTTATGGAGATCCAAAATCATGTCCAATATTAGAAAATTTTCCTTTAAGTACTACAAATCCTTATGGAACTACAAAATTAATGATAGAAAATATGTTAAGGGATATTTGTAAGACAGATAAAAATTTAAATGTAGGGATACTTAGATATTTTAATCCCGTAGGAGCTCATAAGAGTGGTAGAATAGGAGAAGAACCTAATGGAATACCTAATAATTTAATGCCTTACATTACTAAGGTTGCAATTGGAAAATTAGAAAAATTAAGTGTTTTTGGAGATGATTATTCAACTCACGATGGTACTGGCGTGAGAGATTATATTCATGTTGAAGATTTAGCTAGTGGACATTTAAAAGCTTTGGTAAAGCTTAGAACTAATTCAGGATTAGTTACTTATAATCTTGGAACAGGAAAAGGATATAGCGTACTGGATATGGTAAAAGCCTTTGGTAAAGCTTGTGGAAAAGAAATTCCTTATAAAATAGTAGGAAGAAGAGCTGGAGATATTGCAATGTGTTATGCTGATTCTACTAAAGCAAAAAATGAGTTAGGATGGGAAGCTAAATTTGATCTAGATAGAATGTGTGAAGATTCTTGGAGATGGCAAAAAAATAATCCAAATGGATATGAAGATTAGTCAAAAAATATTTCAATTATATTGGAAAAAATATTGACAAAGTAATAGGCAAGTGCTATAATTTAACTTGTCTGCGGGAATAGCTCAGTTGGTAGAGCGTCAGCCTTCCAAGCTGAATGTCGCGAGTTCGAACCTCGTTTCCCGCTCCAACTGCATCATTAGCTCAGTTGGTAGAGCATACGACTCTTAATCGTACGGTCGCCGGTTCGAATCCAGCATGGTGCACCAGAACGAAATATTTAACATTATAAGCTGCTTATTTATAAGCAGCTTTTTTATTGGGGAACGCCTGGACACCTGTCGATGTAAAGGGTATAATCAAAGCATATTTTAATTAATTAAGGAGGAAAAATGTTTATCTTCATATTATATATAATGGCAATTTTTGGACTTACTTATTCTTTTTTTAAAAGCAAAATTAGAACAAAAATGGCTATAAAAAAAGCTTTAAAATCATTTGAAAATTTATTGCCACAATTTTTAGGAATATTAATACTTATAGGTATAGTATTATCAGTAATGGATAAGAATATGATATCTTCATTAATAGGAGAAAGATCAGGAATAATAGGGTTTATAATATCAGGAATAATAGGTTCAATAACATTGATTCCAGGATTTGTAGCAATGCCATTAATTGCTTCTTTATTAAAAGTAGGAGCAGGATATACTCAAATGACTATGTTTTTAAGTACTCTTATGATGGTGGGTATAGTTACATTACCCATGGAGATAGAATATTTTGGAAAAAAAATTACTTATATAAGAAATATAGCTTGTTTTATTGCTTCTATTTTTATAGCATTAATTATTGGGAAGGTGATTTAATGAAAAATATTAAGTTGATTATAAAAAGATATAAATTCTTTATAATTATGATTATAATTAATATTATATTAGGGGTTTATTACCCTAAATTAGGCTTAAAATCTATGAAAATAAATGAAAGTAATATTTTAGAAATGTTAAAGGTTATTCCTCCTGTTTTTATTTTATTGGGTCTTTTAGATGTTTGGGTGGAAAAAGAAGTTATGATAAAATATATGGGGAAAAATTCAGGTTTAAAAGGATTAATTTTAGCTTTTGTTATGGGGTCTTCAGCAGCGGGACCTTTATATATAGCATTTCCAATAGCAGGTGTTTTATTGAAAAAAAGAGCAAGTTTTTTCAATGTATTTATATTTATAGGAGCTTGGTCAACAACAAAAGTACCAATGCTTTTGTTTGAAGTAACTAATTTAGGTGGAAGATATGCTTTGCTTAGGTTAGGCTGTAGTATGATATCAATAATTATGATTTCTTTTATTTTAAATAAAATTTTAGCTAATAAAGAAAAGGAAAGATTATTAAAAAAAATAGATAAAAAAATATAAGAAAAATCAGAAATAAAATTTCTGATTTTTCTTTTTAGTCAATATATATTAAGAATTAAGAGCAAGGTTATGATTTGTTTTTTATTTTACAAATCTCTTGAGTCATAGTTCCCATAGGACAAATTCCACACCAAGAACGAGGTTTATATAAAAGACTCATAATAATTCCAATTAGAGTAGATGTTAGCATCATGCTGTAAAATCCTAGAGCAAACTGATAAGCCCACTTTGGAAATAAATTAAAATTATAATTTTGATTCCAAGGGATTTTAAAAGACCAAAATAGTTTGATAAAGTTTGAAAAATCTTTAGTTTCATTAAAAACTAAAAAAGTGAAAAAAATCATATTTATAAACATTCCCATAAAAAATATTAAAAAAAGATATCTAAAGGTTTTACTTCTAAGGAATTTTGGCATAGTCCTGTATTTTGAAAGTTTAAACTTATCTCCGATTAAATTAAGCAATTTACTTCGTTCACAATAAAAATTACAATAATACTTTTCTCCTTTAAATAGGGCAATTCCTAATGGAACAAAGAAAAAAATAAGACCAAGCCAGGCAAAAAGTATATTAAAAAATCCAAGAGAGAAATAAATTATAGATATTATCCAAAGATAATCATACCAATGTTTAGTTTTCATTTTTTTCCTCCTTAAATTCAATGATTGAAATAGGACAGACTTTATAACATTTTTTACATCCTACACAATTTTTAGTATTAACTATAGCATAACTTCCATGGAAAATAGAAATAGACTCAGTAGGGCATGCTTCCATACAACTTCCACAAGCTACACATTTTTCTTTTGGAATATAAGCTTTTAATTTAGTATTCATAATTAGCCTCCTTTATACATATAAATTTTACCATAAAAAAATAAAAATTCAGTGACATAGTTACATAAAATTGAAAAAATAAAAATTCGATGTTATAATTATTAGATAAAGCATAGTGAGGAGAATTCATGGAAAAAATACTAAAAGAAACTTTAAATTTTTGGGGAAATTTATCAAATGATGAAAAAAAACAAATAATAGAAAAAGTAGTAGTGGTAAGGTATAAAAAAGGGGAAATAATATATCATAATAAAGATAAATGTACAGGAGTTTATATTATTTTTAGTGGAAGGGCAAGAGTGTTTATGTCTTCAGCTAATGGGGGAGAAATAACTTTATTTAGATTACATAAAAAAGATATTTCTATTTTAAGTGCTTCTTGTATGTTTAATAATTTAGATTTTGAGACAAATATGGAATTTGAAGAGGATACTGAAATTTATGTTATTCCTAAAGGAATAATGAAAAAAATAAGTGATGAAAATTCTAAAGTTAAGGAGTTTATATTAGAAGCTGTTTCAGAAAAGTTTTCAAATGTCATGTGGATTTTTAATCAATATGTTTTTTCTAACATGGCTAGAAGGTTGGCAACCTCTTTATATGAGTATAGAAATATGTTTGATAGTGATATTTTAAAAATAACTCATAATACTCTAGCTAAAGATTTAGGTACTGCAAGAGAGGTTATAACAAGATTATTAAAGCAATTTCAAATAGATGGAATTATAGAAATGTCTAGAGGAGAAATAAAAATATTAAATTTACAAAAATTAATGAAGTTATAATGTGATATTGTTACTGAAAAAATAAAATAAAAGGAATATAATCAATTATAAATTATTTTATAGGAGGTACATATGGCAGTTTTAAAAATAACAAAAGATAATTATGAGAAAGAAGTTTTAAATTCTAAAACACCTGTGTTAATAGATTTTTGGGCAAATTGGTGTATGCCTTGTAGGATGTTGGGTCCAATTATAGAGGAAATATCAGAAAAAAACATAGATGTAAAAATTTGTAAAATAGATATAGATGAAGAGATGGAATTAGCACAAAAATTTCAAGTGATGAGTATTCCTACTTTGGTTTATGTTAAAGAGGGAAAAGAAGAAAAAAGAACAGTAGGAGTAAGACCAAAGGAAGAAATAGAAGAAATGATAAAATAAAAATAAAAAGAACAAATATTTAATTATATTTGTTCTTTTATTTTTATCTAAAATATAATAAAATATAGGGTATAAGATATTTATTTAATATATTTTTAATAAAGGAGGAATCTAACTTGGATAAATTTAATGAAAATCAAAAAAAGGTTATAAAAACTATAGATGTTCCTCTTTTAGTAATAGCAGGTCCAGGTTCTGGAAAAACAAGAACTCTTGTTGAAAGAGTAAGTTATTTAATAAATGAAAAAAATATAAAGGCAGAGAATATTCTTTTAGCTACATTTACAGAAAAAGCTTCTAGAGAATTAATAACAAGAATTTCTATGAATATATCACTAAATAAAGATATTAGTGATATGTATATAGGAACAATTCACTCTATTTGTTTGAGAATTATAGATGAAAATATTGAATATTCTTATTTGAAAAGAAATTATAGAGTTTTAGATGACTTAGAACAAAAATTTTTTATTTATAAAAAAATGAAATATTTTCTTAATTTGGATGGTAGTTTGGAATTTTTTAAATTTTTAGAAAAGGCTAAATATTGGGATAGAGCAATAGAATTAAAAAAATGGATAGATAGAATAAATGAAGAGGGAATAGATGTAGCTAAAGAAATTGGAGATGAAAGATTAGAATACTTAAAAAAAGTAAACGAGTTATATAAAAAAATGCTTTTCAAAGAAAATCTTGTGGATTTTTCAAATATTCAACTGGAATGTTATAGAATATTAATTGAAAATTTAGAAGTTTTAAAAAAAATAAGAGAAAAAATTAATTATATAATGATTGATGAATATCAGGATACTAATTTAATTCAAGAAAAAATATTTTTACTAATTACAGGAGAAAAAAACAATATTTGTGTAGTTGGAGATGACGATCAAGGTATATATAGATTTAGAGGTGCTACTGTAAAAAATATTCTTAAGTTTGAAAGAAATTTTGAAAAAGGTATATGTGAAAAAATAGATTTAAATATAAATTATAGATCAAATAAAGATATAGTTGAGTTTTGCAATAAATGGAACGATAGTCTTTATTGGGATGGGTGGAGATATGGTAAAGAACTTGTATCAGGAAAAGAATCTAAAAATAAAACTTTAGGTGTTGTAAAAATTTCAGTTAAAACATCTGAAAATGAATGGAAAGAAAAAATATATAAGTTTATAAAAAAATTAAAAACGACTAATAAAATTCAAGATTATAATCAAATAGCTTTTTTATTTAGATCAGTTAGAAATAAAAAGGTTTTAAGATTAATGGAATATTTAGAAAGTAAAGAAATAAATGTTTATTCTCCTCGTTCAAATATGTTTTTTTATAGAGAAGAAATAAAATTTTGTATAGGATTATTTTTATGTATATTTTATCAAAGTAAAATGTACATAAAAAATACTTATTATAAAGAATGTTATAATAAAGTTATTAATGAAATGGAAATAGATATAGAATTAAGAGAGTATATAAAAAAATTAAGAACTGAAAGTAAAATATTAGATTGTAGTATGAATAATTTTTTTAATATATTATATTCTTTTATTGGATTTAAAGGTTTTAGAAAATATTTAGATTTAGAAAAAGATCATATATTGGAAAATAGAGAAACTTACAATATAGGAATTTTTTTCAAACTGGTGAATAAATTTGATAGAATATGTGAATTAGAAAAAATAGATAAAAATAATATAGAAAAAGTTATACATTATTTCTTTGGAAAACATTTAATATATTTAAAAAATAGCGGAATTTCTGAGTATGAAGATATAAAAGAGTATGCTCCTAAAAATTCGATTTCTTTTTTAACATTTCATCAATCTAAAGGTCTTGAATTTCCAATAGTAATAGTAGGTTCACTAGAATCAGGACCACGTTTTATAATGAATGAAAAACAAGAAAAATTAGAGTTTGAAATAATGGAAGAATTTGAACCTAAAGAAAGGATAAAAGAATTTGATTTTTGGAGAGTTTACTATACTGCTTTTTCAAGAGCTCAAAATTTGTTGGCTTTAACTTGTGTAGAATATCCCAAAATTCCAGTCCCAAATTTTGCATTTCAAAAAGTTTATAATGGATTAAAAGATATTTCTAGTGATGAATTTCAATTGTCAAAATTAAGCTTAGATGATTACAAAGAAAAAAATATAAAGGAAAATTTATCTTTTACAAAGCATATAAATATTTATAATAGATGTCCAAGACTATATAAATTAATAAATAAATATAAATTTCCAGAATTAGTGACAAAAGAATTAATTTACGGGGAATTAATGCATATATGTTTAGAAGAAATAAATAAAATTAAAATAAACAACGAGAAGATGGACATTAAAAATTTAAAAAATAAATATATGGAATTTTATAAATCTTTATATAAAAAATACAATATAATATTAGAAAAAGAAATTTTAAAAGAAGGACTATATAATATAATAGATTACTTAGAAAATGATATTGATAATCTAGGGAGTATAAAAGGTGTAGAAGAGAAGATTATTTTAGCAAGCGAGAATTATATAATAGAAGGAGTAGTAGATTTAGTAGTTGAAAAAAATGGGCAGTTAGAAATAATAGATTTTAAAACAGGTAAATTTCAAAATGAAATAAAAGAATATAAAGAGCAGATTCAAGTATATGCTTATTTATTAGAAAAAAAATATTCTAAAAAAATAATTAAAGGAAAAATATTTTATATAAATGAAGAAAAAAATAAAAAAGTTATAGAGGTTGATTTAAATGAAAAAGCTATTTTAAAAACAATGAATAATTTTAAAATAACAGCAAACAGTATTGTAAATAAAGAATATCAAACAGGATATATGGATAAGGAAGAATGTAAATATTGTAGTTTTAGAGGTTATTGTAAAAGTTATTTGTAAGTTTACAAGAAAGTAAAAAAAGGATATAATAAACAATAATTATAAAGTAAGAGAAAGGAAAATTATGTATTTAGAAATTAGGGATAATGTTTCTAGAAATGAAATAGAAACTTTAAAAGAAAGAATAAAAGAAGCTGGTTATGGAATATTAGAGGTAACAGATTTAGGGGTAATAAAAATAGCTGTTATTGGAAATAATGATAAAGATTTTAAAATATTAGATTTAGATAAAGATAAAATTATAGAAAAGGCTAAAGTAATAGATGTTCCATATAGATTTACTAGCAGAGATTTTAAAAAAGAAGATACAATTATAGAAATTAATGGAATAAAAATAGGAGGATCAAAATTTTCATTATTTGCAGGTCCTTGTTCTATAGAAAATAGAGAAATGATTATGAAAATAGCTGAAGAAGTGAAAAAAAATGGAGGCAAAATTTTAAGAGGTGGAGCATTTAAACCTAGAACTTCCCCTTATGATTTCCAAGGATTAGAAGAAGAGGGGCTTATTTATATGAGAGAAGCTTGTGATAAATATGGGCTTCTTATGTGTACAGAGGTTATGGATACTAAAAACATAGAGAATATATGTAAATATGCAGATATACTACAAGTAGGTACAAGAAATATGCAAAATTTTTCTTTATTAAAGGAATTAGGACAAATTGATAAGCCCATACTTTTAAAAAGAGGAATGAGTGCAACTATAAAAGAATTTTTAATGGCTGCTGAATACTTAGTAGCTTATGGAAATTCAAAGATAATATTGTGTGAAAGAGGAATAAGAACTTTTGAGACAATGACTAGAAATACTGTAGATATAAATGCGATTGCTTATATTAGAAGAATTTCTCATTTGCCATTAATAATAGATGCGAGCCATGGAACAGGTGTTAAAGAACTAGTTGAGCCAGTAACATTAGCAGGAATTATGGCAGGTGTTAATGGAGGAATGATAGAGATACATGAAAATCCTGAAGAGGCTTTATCTGATAAGGAACAGACATTAAATTTTGTTCAGTTTGAAAGTTTATGTAAAAAAATATTTAAAACTTTTGAATTTAGAAAAAATATTTAAGAATAGAGGAGAAATATGTTCATAAAAAAGAAAAGTTATTTCAAAATTCAGGAATTTGAGAAAAATAATGTAACAGCTTTTTTTACAACTAAAAGTTTTTTGAAAGAAAATAAATTAAAAGAATTATTACCTAAAGATAAAATTTTAGTAAGTGCTTATCAAAAACATACGGATATTGTTAAAGATATATCCATATTAGAAGAAAATAATTATTTTGAAGGGGTAGATGGTTTTATAACAAAAAGAGATAATGTAGTTTTAGTTACAAAACATGCAGATTGTTTACCTATATTCTTTTATGATAAAAAAGAAAAAGTAATAGGGATGGTTCATTCAGGATGGAAGGGTAGTTTTCAAGAAATAGGTTTAAAAACATTGAAATTAATGGAAGAAAAATATAATTCTCTTAAGAAAAATATTATAATTGGATTGGGAATAGGGATTTCTTGTAAACAATATGAAGTTGGAGAAGAATTTTATGAAAATTTTAAAAATAAATTTTCAGGAGAAATTATAAAAAAATCTTTTAAAGATTACAATGGGAAAAAACATTTTGATAATTATGAGTTTAATAAATTAAATTTTATAAAGAATGGAATTTTAAAAGAAAATATAATTGTTTCAAATGAATGTACATTTACAGGAGATTTTTTTTCATTTAGAAGAGATAAGAATAAAGAAAGAAATTATGCAGTAATTTATTTTAATTAAAAAACCCCTTAGTAATTTTAGATTACTAAGGGGTTATATTTTATTTATATAAAGTTATAAGTTCTTAAAAAATATACCCATAAAAATAAAGTAAGAATAGATACAACAGAAGAGGAAGCAACAACTTCTGCAGCTAATTTACTATCTCCACCAATCTCTTTTACTGTGTTAAAAGATGTAACAGATGTTGGAGAAGCGGTTACTCCTAAAAGAGCAACAATATATTCATTACGAAATCCTAAATATAGGGCTATAGACAAGGTAATTACAGGAAAGATAACAAGTTTCATAAAATTTGTAACGGCTATAAATTTTATATTGTGTATCATATTATCAAATTTCAAAGTAGCTCCTAAGACTACAAAAGCTAAAGGAGTTGCAACTTTTGACATTGTAACCATAGTATTTAGAACTATTTTAGGAATTGTTATCTTAAGAATTAAACAAAATAATCCTAAAATAAAAGCAACTATAAGTGGATTTTTTAAAACAGAAATAAATAATTTTTTATAACTTCTTTCTTTTGCTTGATAAGTTTCAAGAAGAATAACTCCCATTATATTTAGTAATGGAACTACAGGGGTAATAATAAGTAAAACTATTCCTAGTTTAGATTCATCATAAACAGATAATATTAAAGGAATACCAAACAATATTAGATTACTTCGATAAGTTGCCTGTATTAAAACTCCTAATTTATCCTTATCCTTTGTCATAAGATTATAAACTAAGTAAGCTAAAATAAACATAGCAAATATACTAGATGTAGTAAGTACCATTAGTTTAAGATTAGCTGGATTGAAAAGTTCATTAATATCAATATTATAGATATTAAGAAAAAGCAATAATGACATAAAAACTCTAAAAACAACTCTATTCATAACAGTTAAAGAGGGTTCATCTACCATTTTAACTTTTCTTATAATTACACCAACTGACATCATTAAAAATGTGGGAAAAACCACATTTAAAGCCATTAAAATATTATCCATATAACCATCCTTGTAGTAAAGTATTGATTTTATTATACCTTATATAATAAAATAATTCAATTAATATTTAATTATATATCACTTAGAACTTTTATTACTTTACCAACAGCATGAAAATTTTCTCCAGGGCCAATATAAATAGGTGTATAATTTGGATTATCACTAATTAAGGCAATATAGTTTTGAGTTATCTTTAATCTTTTTACATAAGCCTGATCATCAATAAAAAAAGCACCAATTTCTCCATTTTTAATTTCCATATTTTTTTTACAAATAATAACAGAATTATCCTTAATAGTAGGTTCCATAGAATCTCCAACTACATTAACAGCAAATATATCATTATTGTTATTATTGATACCAGGTAATAAAATATAATCTTCAATTTCTTCGTTTCCAAAGGCTCCAGGGCCAGCAGATATTCTTTCAAAAAGCGGAATAGAATGGAAAGAAAAATTTTCAGAACTAGATATTAGATTATTTTCCTTTGAATTTAATTTGTTTTTAAGATCATCCATCATATTAATAATAAGTTTAGGAGTTCTTTCAATTGCAGCTAAATAAAATAAATAATTTTTATCTTGTTTACTAAGATTTAAACCATCAGCAATTTTTTCTAATATTTCTTCACTAGGTGGATTTTTTACTTCACCTCTTTCTATTGAATTAAAATATGATTGAGTTATATTTATAAGTTTTGAAAATTTATTCTGACTTAAACCAAGTTTAAGTCTTTTTTCTTTTAAAAATTTAACGAAAGTCATACTAACCTCCTATCTATAATTATAGTTAATTATACTATAGAAGCAGCTTTTTTTCAAGGTTTTATATAAAACTATTGACAAAAATAGATAAAAATTGTAAAATACTTACAGATAGATATAGATAAGTTAAATCTGTTTATAGATAACATTGTTAGGATGGAGGAAAAATTATGAAAATACTTATAAAAAATAGAAAGTGGAATATATTTTTTGAAACGAAAGTTTTAGTTTGCGATATTACAGAAAAAAATGGTATTTTTAATATTTCTTTTCAATATAAAGATAATAATATAACTATAAAAAGTGAGAATATAGATAATACTTTAAAGTATTTAGATGAAGTTTTTAAAAAAGAGAAAAAAAGAGCAGAAGAAAGTTATTAAAGAGTAAAAAAGAAGTTATTAAAAAATAACTTCTTTTGTTTATTTATAAGTGCTTAATTATTTTAAAATTTTATAAATAGCTTCCATATCTAAATGACTTCTCATAACTCTAGCAAGTCTTCTATATTCTTTTTCTTTAAAAGATTCAAGACTCATAAAGTCATAAATAGGTTCAAGTCCTTTTTTAATTCTTATTTTATTTAGCAACTTTCTTGTAAACTTAGCAGAATCAAATATTCCATGAATGTAAGTTCCAATAATATTACCTTTACAAAGAATACTAAAATCTTTTTCAGGAACAACAGAAGAAGAATTATCTCCAGTTGTAATTCCTTGATGAAGTTCATATCCACTAACTTTTAGTCCATCAAATCCCTCAAGAATTCCAGTGCAATTAGATAGAGTTCTAGATACTTGTTTGGTGTATTTATCAGTTTCCATTTTAGTTTTTACATCAAAGAATCCAAGGCATTCAATTTTTAAGTAACTACTTTCAACTTGAGATAAGTCCTTGATACTTTTACCTAACATTTGAAATCCACTATGAATCCCAACAATAACCTTTCCTTTTTCAGCAAGATTTGTTATTTTTTTAGTTATTTGCCTTTCTTTTATTATGCTGTAATCATAAATAGCATTTTTGCTTCCAGGTAATATAATCATATCAAAATCATCATTTAAATCTTCAGCCTTACTTACATAAACTAAATTAACATCATCATACATTAAAAATGAATTAAAATCAGTTGAATTAGATAATTTTCCAAATTGAACAACTGCGATATTAATATCTTTAACTTCTTTTTTTTCTTTAGCATTAAAGATATAGCTATCTTCATCTTCTATATTAATATCAAAATAAGGAATAACTCCTAAACAAGGAACAGAAATATTTTCTTTCTTTAAAACCTCATCTAACATTTTAATTCCTTTTTCAAGAAGAGAAATATCTCCTCTAAATTTATTTATAATATAGCCTTTTATTTTTTTTCTATCTGATTTTCTAAGAAGCATGATAGTTCCATAAATAGATGCAAAAACTCCTCCTCTTTCAACATCAGCAATAAGTACAACAGGAGCTTTTACTGCAGAAGCAATTCCCATATTGGCAATATCCATTGTTCTTAAATTAATTTCAGCTGGACTACCAGCACCTTCTAAAACTCCTATTTCATATTCTTGTTGAATTTTAGAATAATTTGTTATAGCTATTTCTCTAAATTTTTTATAATGTTTATAATATTCTGCTGCATTCATATTTTTAAAAGGTTTTCCTTCTAAAATAACTTGAGAACAATCATCTTCTCCAGTTGGTTTTAAAAGAATAGGATTCATAAAGGCTTTAGGAGTTGTATTAGCAGCTTCAGCTTGTACAACTTGGGCTCTACTCATTTCATAACCGTCAATATCAACATATGAATTTAAAGCCATATTTTGAGATTTAAATGGAGCAACTTTATATCCATCTTGAGAAAAAATTCTACATAATCCAGCAGTAAGAATAGATTTACCCACCGAGGATCCAGTTCCTTGTAACATTATTTTTTTATGCATAAAACACCTCATCTTAATACTTATTTTCTATATATTATTATAATATATATTTCATAAAAAATAAAACATAATTTGAAAAAAATAAAAAAATAGGAGATAACATCTCCTATTTTTAGATATTTTAAATTTTATTTTCCATAATGAAGTTCATTGAATTTTCCAATTTCTTCTAAAATTTCTTCAGGTGTAGCCATAGCAAGAACTCTATCAACTAATTCTTCACAAGATTTTTTATCAAGTGACATTATATTTTTCTTAATTCTAGGAACAGAGATAGCAGACATAGAGAATGAGTCTAATCCCATACCAAATAATATAGCTGTAGCATTTTCATCCCCTGCAAATTCTCCACACATTGAAATACTTATATTTCCAGAGTGAGCTCCTTCAATAGCATATTTAATAGCTTGTAAAACAGCTGGGTTATAAGAATTATAAAGAGCAGAAATTTTTTCATTTCCTCTATCAACTGCAAGAGTATATTGAGTTAAATCATTAGTTCCAATAGAGAAGAAATCACATTCTTTAGCAAAAGAAGCCGCTCTTAAGCAAACAGCAGGAGTTTCTACCATTATACCAAGTTGAATATTTTCATCAAAAGCTATTCCTTCCTTTCTTAATTCTTCTTTACATTCTTCTAAAAGTGCTCTAGATTTTCTAACTTCAGTAAGAGAGATAATCATAGGAAGCATAATTTTAATATATCCAAAAGCAGAAGCTCTTAGTAAAGCTCTAAATTGAGTTTTTAAAATTTCAGGTCTATCAAGGCAAATTCTTAAAGCTCTCCATCCAAGGAAAGGATTTTCTTCTTTAGGAAGCTCCATATAAGAAAGATTTTTATCCCCACCTATATCCATTGTTCTAATAGTTACAGGTTTTCCTTCTAAAGCAGAAGCAACTTCTTTGTATGCTTCAAATTGTTCTTCTTCTGTTGGGAAAGAATCATTATTCATAAATAAAAATTCAGTTCTATAAAGTCCAATTCCTTGAGCTCCATTTTTAAGTAATCCAGGTACATCTTTAGGAGATCCTATATTAGCCCAAGCTCCAACTTTAATTCCATCTTTAGAAATTGCATCCTTATCTTTTAATTGTTTTAAAAGTTCTTTTTCTTTTAAAAATTCTTTTTGTTTTTCAGTATATATTTTAGTTTCATCTTCTGTAGGGTCAATTATAACGATTCCTTCTAAAGCATCAACAATAATAGGAGTACCTACTTTACAGTCTGAACAAATAGATCCAGTACCAACAACAGCAGGTAATTCTAGAGATCTAGCCATTATAGAAGAATGTGCTGTTTTTCCTCCAATTTCAGTAACAAAAGCAATAACGTTATCTAAATCAAGTTGAGCAGTATCTGATGGTGTAAGGTCTTTAGTTATAACTACAGAATCCTTAGGTAAAGTAGATAAATCAATTATTTCAGTTCCTGTAACATTAAATAACCATCTTTTTCCAATATCTCTTAAATCTGCAGCTCTTTCTCTTAAATATGGATCTTCTAGGTTGCTTAACATTTCACAATAACCTTCAATTCCTTGTTCTAAAGCATTTTCTGCAGAAATATTATCATCTTCAATTAACTCAATAACTTCATCAAAAAGATCCTCATCTTCTAATAATGTAATATGTCCGTCAAATATTGCTGCTTTATCTTCACCTAATTTTTTAGCAGTTTTTTCTCTTATTAAAAGTAATTGTTCTTTAGAAGTATTTCTTCCATTTAATAATTTTGCTTTTTCAGCTTCAATATCTTCAATAGAGTTTTTATTGATAACTAACTCATTTTCAAGATATAAAAATATTTTTCCTATTGAAACCCCAGGAGAAGCTGGAATTCCTTTTATAAGTTTACTCATTTTATAAATACCGTCCTTTGAAATAGAATAAAAAAAGAGGGGAAACCCAAATCCCCTCTCACTTAAATTAGTCTTTTAAATTAGCAAGAAGTTCAGCTAATTTTTCAACAGCTTCTTGTTCATCTGAACCATCAGCATAAACAGTTACTTTAGTTCCTTTTTTAATACCAAGAGAAAGAAGTTTTAATAAAGAAGTTCCTTTTACTTTTTTCCCAGTTTCATTTTCAATTTGTACAGTTGAATCAAAAGTTTTAGCCAAACTAACAAATTCATTTCCAGGTCTAGTATGAAGACCAGTTTCGTTTGTAATCTCAATAGTTTTACTACATGCCATATTTTTCACCTTCCTAAAAAAATATTAAATTATTACCCATTATATTTATAAATAAATCTCTTTAAACAGTACTAATAGCATATATTATTTTTAAAAGTTTGTCAATAAAATAAAAATAGTATAATTTTGAAAGAACTAAAAGTCACCGATGAACGCTCAAAAAAAGCACAGATTTAATTATTTTTTAAAGTTTGCTCTTCTTTCTTTTATAGATAAATATTTTTTTCTTAGTCTAACAAAATTAGGTGTTACTTCAACATATTCGTCGTCAGTGATATAATCTAAAGCTTGTTCTAAGCTTAAAATTCTAGGTGGAGCTAGTTTAACAGCATCATCACTTCCAGCAGCTCTTGTATTAGTAAGTTTTTTAGTTTTACATGCATTAACAACTAAATCATTTTCTTTACTATGTTCTCCAATAACCATTCCAGCATAAATTTCTACACCAGGAGCAATAAATAATTCTCCTCTTTCTTGAATTGCATTTAATGCATAAGCAATAGAAGTTCCAGATTCAGTTGCAATTAATACACCTTTTTTTCTTCCATTAATAGGTCCTTTGAATGGTTCGAAGTCATAGAAAGAATGATTCATTATTCCAGATCCTTTAGTATCAGTTAAAAATTCATTTCTATATCCAATAATTCCTCTTGCAGGAATTTTAAATTCTAAACGAGTATATCCATCTTGTCCAGGAGTCATACTTACAAGTTCACCTTTTCTAGAACCTAATTTTTCAATAACTACTCCTGTAAATGCTTCATCAATATCTATAACAGCTAATTCTATTGGCTCATGTTTTTTACCATTAATTTCTTTAAAGATAACTTTAGGCTTAGAAACTTGAATTTCATAACCTTCTCTTCTCATATTTTCTAAAAGAATAGATAATTGAAGTTCTCCTCTACCTTTTACAATAAATGAATCAGGAGAATCAGTAGTCTCAACTCTAATACTTACATTATTTTGTAATTCTTTTTGAAGTCTATCCCAAATATTTCTAGAAGTTATATATTTACCATCTTTTCCTGCGAAAGGAGAGTTATTTACCATAAAAGTCATAGATAGAGTAGGCTCATCTATATCAATAAGAGGTAAAGCTACAGGATTTAAAGCATCAGCAATAGTTTCTCCTATATCAAGATTAGAAAGACCAGCAATGGAAATAATTTCTCCAGCTACAGCTTCTTCAACTTCAACTTTTTTAAGCCCTTCATAACCATAAATTACAGAAACTTTTCCTTTAACTTTAGTTCCATCTCTTTTAATAAGTATTATTTCTTGATTTCTTTTAACTTTTCCGTTGTGAATTTTTCCAACAGCTAATTGTCCAACATAGTTATCATACTCAATGTTAGTAACTAAAAATTGTAAAGGAGCGTTAATATCTCCATCAGGATCATCAACATTTTTTAAAATAGATTCAAATAGAGGTTTCATGTCTACTTCTTCATCTTCTACTTCATTTTTAGCAAATCCACCTTTTCCAGATGCATAAAGAACTGGGAATTCAAGTTGGTAGTCATTAGCATTTAATTCAATAAATAAGTCATAAACCATATATAGAACTTCTTCAGGTCTAGCATTAGGTTTGTCTATTTTATTAACTACAACAATTGGTCTGTGACCTTGTTCTAAAGCTTTCTTTAAAACATATTTAGTTTGAGGCATAGGTCCTTCAAATGCATCAACTAATAAAATAACAGAATCAACCATTTTCATAATTCTTTGTACTTCTCCACCAAAATCAGCATGGCCTGGAGTATCAACTATATTTATTTTATAGTCATTATACTTTACAGAGGCATTCTTAGAAAAGATTGTAATTCCTCTTTCACGTTCAATGTCATTAGAGTCCATAACTCTTTCGTTAACTTTTTCAAGCTCGTGACTTCCAAATACTCCAGCTTGTTTTAACATACAGTCAACAAGAGTAGTTTTACCATGGTCAACATGGGCAATAATTGCAATGTTTTTAATTTTCATAAATTTCCTTCCTTGTAATATTTAATTAATAATATTTATACGCTTTTAATCTTTCTGAAACAACATGGGCAAGTCCCAAAAAATAATTTGTTTCAGAGTCATATACTCTATAGAACCCATTTTTTAAATTAGGGGTAACTAAAGTATTTCCATTTAAAAATAATGTTTTATTTTTTTCTCCTGTAATAGAAAAATTAGGATAATCAAAATATGATTCTATATCATATAGAAAAGAAAAATCATTATTTTCTTTTAATTGTTGAATTTTTTCCAAAGAAAAACTATTTTCAACAGTTTCTTTTCCAACTTTTGTTCTAACTAAAGAAGTCATAGTTGCAAAAGTTTTTAAATCTTCTCCTATATCATAAATAAGAGAACGAATATAAGTTCCCTTGGAAACAACACATTTAATTTTTACTTTTTTTCCATCGAATTCTAATAGTTCTAAAGAAAATATAGAAATGTCTCTAGCTTTTCTTTCAATAGTCTCTCCTTTACGAGCAAGCTCATAAAGTTTTTTCCCATTTACTTTAATAGCAGAATACATTGGAGGAACTTGTTTTATATCTCCAATATAATTTTTTAAAACATTTTCTAATTGTTCTTGTGTAATAGAAAAATCATCAACCCTATTCAAGATTTTTCCTTCAGTATCATAGGTATCAGTTTTATATCCTAAATCAAATTCAGCTATATATTCTTTTTCTTTCTTTTCAATATCTTGTACTAGTTTAGTAGCTTTTCCAACGCATACAATAAGAACCCCTGTAGCAAGTGGATCTAAAGTTCCAGTATGTCCTATCTTTCTAATAGATAATATTTTACGAAGTTTTCTGATAACATCAAAGGATGTAATTCCTTGAGGTTTGTTAATATTTATAATTCCATTCAAAAAAAATCAACTCCATTTTTCAAGTTACAGATGATTATACCATAAAATCAAGCATAATAAAATAAAAATAGAGAATTTATTCTCTATTTTTAAGTTAATGTGTAGTTTATTTTATTAATGTTTTATTTTTGGGGGATGATATCTGTTAGCAGGATTCCATAAAAGATATTGATTAATTCCCAAATCTTTTAAAGCATCAACTTGCAACTGAACTTCCTTATGTCCGTAAGGAATGTATCCTTTAACCCATTTTGCAGTAAAATCTTGAATCCAAGGTCTTATATAAGCAGGATTATTAATATTGTTGTTTCTATTAATTGAGTCTAATGTACAATGATAAATTATTTTATAAGGATTAGCATCAGGAATCTGAACTCCATAAGAATATCTAGCATAATGGCTAGGGTACATCATAGGAGAAAGATAATCAGTGTATCCACTCATTCCTTCCCAGTATTGTCCAAGTCCCATATCATCTTTAAATGTACCTATTTGTCCGTAAATGTCAGCACTTAAATAAATTCCAATTTTAGAAAGCTCAGTTTTAGAATATTTAAGATATCGTTGTATAGTAACAGGTTTTCCTTCATTTTTTTTGTTAGGATAAATGACTTTTTTATCAAGTCTTCCTCCATTAGATGCAGGGAATCTAACATAATCAAATTGAATTTCATTAAATCCAACTTTAGCAGCTTCTTTTGCTACAGCTACATTATATTTCCACATATTTTCGTCATAAGGAGAGATCCAAACTATTTTATCACTATTAGTGTAAGGAGTATTATCTTTACGTTTTCTAATAACTTTTTCAGGATGTGCCTTTCCATAAGAAGGATCTTTAAAAGAAACTATTCTAGCTATAGTATAAATATTATTATCCTTTAGTTTTTTCATAACTTTAGTGATATCTTTAACATAATAACGATCTAAAGCGTAAGGATTATATTCTAGAAGAGATTCATTCATTTTCCATGATAAATGTCCAAAATCATTTTTAACATCAATAACAAAAGCATTTATTTCAGTTTCATTTGCTAATTTTATTAGAGAATCTAACTTTCTCGTAGATGCAAAAGAGTTAAAACTAACATAAATTCCTTTTACATCAATTTTTTTATTAGATTTATAAATTTCTTTTTCAGGAAAATCTTTATATTCTATATTTTTCCAGTTTTCAGGAAGAAGACTTGTATAATTAGGAGTTAAGTATTTAGTTTTAACCCATCCAATTTTAGTTTTTAAATTATGGTTATACTTAACTTTTGTCCATAATTCGGTAGTCACAGTTTTTTTTATAATTTCCTTATTATCTTTTATAATTTTTTTAGTATTAATAATTTCAACTTTTTTATCTCCTAAGACTTCTAATCTAGTTTTAGATGAAATTTTTCCAATTGATTTTTTATCATTTAGAGAATTCACTAAATTAATATTAGAACCAGTGGTATATAGATAGTATTTTTTTCCAAATATAGATGTAGAAAATAAAACTAATAAAGACAAAACAAACAAAAATTTAAAATTTTTTTTCAAAGTAACCCTCCGTAAAATAAAATGATATTCTTAGATTATATCATAAATAAATATTTTTAATAGAGATTTTATGATAAAATATAAAGTAGAAACTCATAAAAATAATAAAAAGGAGAAAAGATGTTAAAAAAGATAGTTATTATTATGACGCTAATTTTAAGTGCTACTTGTTTTTCAAAAAATACAAGTAATTCAAAAAAATTAATAGTAAAAAAATTAGATAATGGTATGACTTATTATTTTTATAAAAATAGTAAGCCTAAAAATAGAGCTTCAGTTAATGTGATTGTAAATGCAGGTTCTTTGCAAGAAGAAGAAAATCAATTGGGGTTAGCTCATTTTTTAGAGCATATGTGTTTTAATGGCACTGAAAATTATAAAAAAAATAGTATAATTAAATATTTTGAATCTATAGGTCTTAGTTTTGGAGGAGATTTAAATGCGCATACTAGTTTTAACGAAACTGTTTATAAATTGAAATTACCTACAAACAACAAAAAAAAGTTTGAAAAAGGAATAGAAATATTATTTGAAATGACTTTCAAGGCTACCTTAACCCAAGAAGACATAGATTTAGAGAAACAAGTAATAATAGAAGAATGGAGACTAGGTCAGGGAATTTCAGAAAGATTATATAAAAATGTGTATGAAAAAGCAATATTTGAAAATTCAATGTATAAAAAAAGAAGAGTTATAGGAGATATGGATATTATAAAGAATGCGAAAAAAGAAAATTTAGAAGCTTTCTATAAAAAATGGTATCGCCCTGAAAATATGGCTATAGTTGTTGTGGGAGATTTAAATGAAGAATATGTGGAAAAAACAATAACTAAATATTTTGGAAAGGCAGAAAAAAAAGAAAAAATTATTCCTAGAAAATATTCTTTAAAAGAATTAGAAGATAATTTTATAATTTTTAGAGATGAAGAAATTAAAGTTCCTGAGTTCCAGATGATATCTAGAAAGGATAGAAATTTAATATATAATGAAAAATATTTTAAGGATTCTATAGGAAAGATATTATTGAAAAATATTTTAAAAAATAAATATATTATGGAAATTAATTTAGGAAATGAAAGCTTATTAAGTGGAGGTCTTTCTTGGAATAATTATATAAAAGATACTACACAATCAGTTTATGGGACACTAGTACAGGGGAAAGAAAAGAAGGGAATAAAAACAGTGTACGAAAATTTAAAATATTTAGGAGAAAAAGAAATTTCTAAAGAAGAATTAGATTTAGAAAAAAAAGAAATTCTAAATACTTTAGAAATGATAGTTAAAAACAAAGATTCAATTCATAATAAACAAATTATAAAAGATATAAATGGAATTTTTATAAAAAATGATTTGTTCTTATCTCCAGAAGAAACATTAGAAATTTATTTAAAATATGTAAATGAAATAAATCCTTTATATATAAAAAAATTAGCAAAAGATATTTATATTGATAAAGCTGCTTATATTTTATATTTACCTAAAAATGAGAATAAAGTTTTTGAAAATAAAGATGATTTTAAAAATTTTATAGGAAAGTTGAGAAAGGAAAAAATAGAAAAAAGTAATTTAGAAATAAAAGAAATAAAATTAAATATTATGAATTTAAAAGAGGGTAAAATTAATTCGATTGTAAAAAAAAATGGATATGAAGAATTAAAATTATCTAATGGTATAGATACTTTTTATAAGAAAACAGATTTTAAAAAAGATGAAATAATTATTTCATTGATTAAGGAAGAAGGAAATTCAAATGAGAGTGATATAAATTATTTAAATAGTTTGATGGCTAGCTCAATGATAAATGGTTCAGGTGCTGGAAATGTATTAGCAAAAGATTTAAATATGTATATGAAGGGTAAAAAATTTAAAGTTATTCCTTTTATAGATGAATATATTCAAGGAGTAAAAATAATTTCAACCAAAAAAGATTTAGAAGAGTCATTAAATTATTTTTTAAATATAGTATTAAACCCTAAGATAGATAATCAGATATATAATATAAATATGAAAGGATTAAAAGAATTAATTCAGAATAGAAAAAATTCTTCAAAAGATGTTTTTAAAGATAAAATTATAGAAATTTTATATAATAATAATTTTAGAAAAAGAGCATTAACTATTAAAGATTTAGAGAAAATAGAAAAAAACAAAATGCTTGAAGTTTATAAAAATAAATTTAGTAATTTTAATAATTATAAATTAATTATAGTTGGATCTTTAGAGGAAGAAAAATTGCAAAATATTTTAAAAAAATATTTTGCATCACTTCCAGTTGATAGTTCTATAAATAAAGAATATAAAAAAAACAATCTAATTTATCCAGTAGGGAAAATTGAAGATGAAGTTATAAAAGGAAGAGATAAAAAAATAAAAGTAAACATTTTTTATCCTATTAAAGTCAAATATAATCAAGAGAATAAATATTTAGTAAATACTTTATCTAAAATATTAAAAATAAATTTAATAGAAGAGATTCGTGAAAAAATGGGTGGAATTTACGGGGTATCAGTTAGAAGTGAATTGGATAAATATGAGCCAGGGTTATTAGAAATTAAATTTTCAACAGATCCTAAAAAGCAAGAAAAAGTAACAAATGCTATATTAGAAGAAATAAAAAAAATCAATGAAGGAAAAATTAATATAGAAACTTTAAAGAGTGTTAAAGAAAATTATAAGAATATTTATGAAGATAATCAAAATGAAAATTATTATTGGGTTAATTTTTTAACAAATAAACTAATAGAAAAAGAGGATTATAAAAAAATAACTCCTGAAAAATATAATGAAATAGTTGAAAAAAATAAATTATCAAAATTTGCAGAAGAATTTATAGATGCAAATAATTATATAAAAGTTATTTTAAAACCAAAACAAGTAAAGAAATAAACGGAGGTAAAAAAATGGAAATTAAAAATGAAAAGGGACATTTAAAAAGTATAATGGATTTTAATAATGGGTTTGTAGAAAATAAAGATTATGAAAAATTTAAAACTACAAAATATCCAGATAAAGAAATAGTAGTATTATCATGTATGGATACAAGACTTACAGAATTATTACCAAAAGCAATGAATTTAAAAAATGGAGATGCTAAATTTATAAAAAATGCAGGAGGAGTTGTAGTTCATCCTTTTGGCAGTGTAATGAGAAGCATTTTAGTTTGTGTTTATGAATTTGAAGTAAAGGAAGTTTATGTAGTAGCTCACTTACACTGTGGAATGAGTAATATAAATACAGAAGCATTAGTTGATAAAATGATAAATAGAGGAATAGGGGAAGATACTATGAGTTTACTTTCTAACGCAGGAATAAAAGTAAAAGAATGGTTAACAGGGTTTGAATCAGTTGAAAGTTCTTTAGAGGAAACAGTATCAGAAGTTAAAAATCATCCTTTAATGCCAAAAGATGTTGCTGTTCATGGGCTTATAATGGATCCTGAAACTGGAAAACTTGACTTAAGAATTAATGGATGGGATGAATTAGGAAGATAATTTTTGATTGGAGTAGAGATGTTTGAATTTTTTATAGCAAAAAAGCATATATTTCAAAAGAAAAAGCAAAGTTTAATAGGGATTCTAGGAGTGACAATAGGGATAACTGTATTGATAGTTTCTTTAGGAATATCAAATGGCTTAGATAAAAATATGATTAACAGTATATTGTCTTTAGGTAGCCATATCAGCGTTGTTGATACAAGAGTCAGAAAGTCTTATAACACTTTAGAAAAAGAGATTAAGAGGATAAATGAAATAAAAGGTATTGTTCCAAAAATATCTTCTCAAGGATTATTGAAATATAAAAATGAATATGGAGATTATGTTTCTGGAGTTAAAATAGATGGGTTTGATATTGAAAAAGCTGATAAAGCTATGGATTTAAACAAAAGAATAGTAGAAGGGAAGATTGATTTAAACAAAAAAAATGGAATTTATATTGGAAAAGAATTATATAAAGATATGATGGCTAATATAGGGGATAAGTTAACATTAGTTTCTTCAGAAAATCAAGAAATCCCGTTAATTATAACTGGAGTTTTTGAGAGTGGCTATTATGAGTATGACATGAATATGGTAATAATCCCCTTAAAAACTGCTCAATATATGCTTTATTTAGATGATGAAGTTTCTAGTTTGGAAATAAATTTAAAGAATCCTTACCATGCTAAAAAAGTATCTAATATTTTATTTGAAAAATATAATTTATTTAATAGAACTTGGGGAGATCAAAATAGAAACTTGTTATCAGCTTTATCACTTGAAAAAACAGTTATGGTGGTTGTTTTTTCTTTGATTATTTTAATAGCAGCCTTTGTTATTTGGGTAATTATGAATATGCTAGTAAGAGAAAAAATAAAAGATATAGGAATAATGAGAGCTATGGGAATTTCTAATAAAAGTGTTATGAAAATATTTTTATTAGAAGGAATGATGATAGGATTGACAGGTATTATTATTGGTATTTTCATGTCTTTAGGAATACTTTGGATTTTGGAAAATTATACTCTTAGTGGGATAACTTCAATATATTATATAAGTAAAGTTCCTGTGGAAATTTCATATAAAGAAATTTCAGTAATAATTTTATTAAATTTAATAGTAGTTTTTATATCAAGTGTATTTCCAGCTTATAAAGCAGGAAAGCTAGAAACAATGGAGGCTTTAAGGCATGAGTAATATTTTAGAATTAAAAAATATAAATAAAACATATAAAGGGAAAACTGAAAATTTACATATTTTAAAAGATTTAAATTTAGAAGTTGAAGAAGGAGATTTCATATCAATTTTAGGTAAATCTGGATCAGGAAAATCAACATTATTAGGAATAATAGGACTGTTAGATAATTTTGATAGTGGAGAAATATATATAAATAATAACAAAATTGACAAATTTGAGTCTAACAATATAGATAGGTTAAAAAATAAAGATTTGGGATTTGTTTTTCAATTTCATTATTTACTTCCAGAATTTACAGCTTTAGAAAATGTTATGATTCCATGTCTAGTTCAAAATTTTTCAGATAAAAAAAACATAGAAAATAAAGCTAAAGATCTTTTAAAAAAAGTAGGATTAGAAGAAAGATATAATCATAAGCCAAGCGAATTATCTGGAGGAGAAAAACAAAGAGTAGCTATAGCTAGAGCTCTTGTAAATAATCCTAAAATTATTTTGGCGGATGAGCCTACAGGAAACTTAGATGAGGAAACTAGTGAGGATATTCACAATTTATTAAAAAAAATAAATAAAGAAAATAATCAAACAATAATAGTAGTTACCCATTCTAAAGAGCTTGCAAATATTACAAATAAGCAATACTTTGTAAAACAGGGGAAATTAATTTTAGAAAAATAAAAAATAAAAAAAAGGAAATATTAAGTTTATGTAGAATAATATTATAACAACAGAGGGTGATGACACCCGGAGGAGTGATGATGTATGAAAATTTCTATAGTAGGAAGACACTTGTTAATAACTGATGCGATTAATGATTATGCTGAAAAAAGAGTAGTAAAATTGGAAAAATATTTTAATCGTATAGGAGATGTTGTAGTAACTTTATCAGCAGTTAAATTAAAAACAGGACCATCACATACAGCTGAGATGATTGCCAATGTTAATGGAAACATATTAAAATCTGTTTCAACAGAAAAAGATTTATATGTGGCTATAGATAAAGCGGCATCAATTTTAGAGGGACAGGTTAGAAAATATAAATCTAAGTTGAGAGATGATAATGTGACTTCATCTGCCAGAACATTTAAATTTAATATGGAATCAAATGAGGTATCAACTAATTGGACTAAAAAAATAGTTAAGGTTGAAATAGAAGCTAAACCTATGAACTTAGAGGAAGCAATACTTCAAATGGAGACAATGGGTAAAGATTTCTATGTTTTCTTTAATGGAGATACAGAAGAAATGAATGTAGTTTATAAGAAAAGAAATGGAAACTATGCTCATATAGAACCTAGAATAGAGAAATAAAAATCAAAGTTTAAATAAAAATAGTGCAATTAAGTTGCACTATTTTTTATTTTTTGCTTTTCAGAACTCTACCATACCAATAAATTTTCCATTTGAAAATAAATGTAAAAAATTATAATCTAAAGGATTTGATTTAATTTCAATTTCTTTCCCCTCTAAATTTTTTAGAAATTCATCTTTATACAATAAATTTTTAAATCTAATAGCAGATGAATAAATTTTTCTAGTGGAAGATTGTAAGAAAACATCTAGTATTCTGAAATGAAATTGTTTTTCTAATAACTTAGGTTCAATAATATAATTGTATTTTGTTGAATCTAAATATATATAAGAATTTAAAAAAGTGATTAATTCATCAGAAGTGATGTTTTTATTTTTTAATTTAAATTCTTTATATAAATCTTCTTTTAAAAAATTTAAAAATCTTAACAATTCATCATTATGATAATTATAAGAATATTCAGAAACCTTTATTGTAGTTACATCAAATATTGATTTTGCAACATTTCTAGGAATAGAATTTTTAGTATCTATTAAAATTTCTTTAGGCATTTTCAGTTTACCATTTAAAGAGGAAACTTTTAAAATACTTTGCCTTATAAATCCAAGTAATGAATAAATATTTGAAGTTTCAAAAGCAATAGAAAAATTTATTACTTCAAGATTAGAGGCATCAAACATAATAATTAAATTTGGAACTTTTTTAATTTTAGCATCTAAATTTACTAGAATATATGTTGGAATCTCTATAACAACATATATTTCATTTTCTTTTTTTATTTTTTTCAAATGAAAATCAGATGATTTTTTGAAAAAATGATCTATGTTATTGACTATTCTATAGAATGTTGGATAACTTATATTATATTTTTTATTTTTAAAAAAAGAAGTGTATTTGTTGTATAATTTAGAAATATTTCCATCATCACTGTTTTTACATAGTTTTTTTATTAAATTAATTTCTTCTTTATCTACAGATTTAAAAGAATTTTTATCTTCTCTTCTTTTTTTGTCTAAGCCTATTATTCCATTTTCTTTATAGGCTTTAGTCCATCTTTTTAAAGTGGCGTAGGATATTCCAGATTCAAGTTCTATTTCTCTAAGCTTTTTTTCTTTTCTTAAAAAAGGCTCAATTATCTTAAATCTTTTTATTTGAATATCATTTTTTTCATCCATGCCGAAAAACCTCCTTTTCTTTGAAAATATTTGTTAATTTTATATTACTATATAAGACGTATAAAATCAAATTAAAAGTGAGATAAAATAAAAAAAGCTCAAAAAAAATGAAAAAAAACTTGACAATTTTAAAATAAAAAGTTATCATTTTCTTACATAAACAAAAAAAACAATACATAAAGTGAAACGAAAAACAAAATATTAAAGGGGGAATGTGAAAGTGAAAGTTTTTGCAGAAGTACAAAAAATAGGTAAAGCTTTAATGACACCAGTTGCTATTTTACCAGCAGCAGGATTATTTTTAGCATTTGGTAACAAATTAGGTATTCCATTAATGGAGCAAGCTGGGGGAGTAATATTCGCTAACTTACCATTATTATTTGCAGTAGGTGTTGCAATTGGTCTTGTTGGAGGAGACGGAGTTGCAGCTTTAGCATCAGTAGTAGCAATATTAGTAATGAACATGACAATGGGAATTGTTTCAGGGGCACAAGCGGGAATAGATGCAGGTAATCCAGCTTATGCAATGGTAATGGGAATTCCTACATTACAAACAGGAGTATTTGGTGGATTAATCGCAGGTATTATCGCAGCAGTTTGTTATAAAAAATTCTATAAAACTGAGTTACCACCATTTTTAGGGTTCTTCGCAGGAAAAAGATTAGTTCCAATAGTAACAGCAGTTGTTGCTTTCTTAATTGGTCTTGCAATGCCAGCAGTTTGGAGACCAGTTCAAATAGGTCTTGCTAAACTTAGTTATTTAGCAAACGGAACTAATACAAACATATCAACTTTTATATTCGGAGTAATAGAAAGATCTTTAATTCCTTTTGGATTACATCATATCTTCTATGCACCTTTCTGGTTCCAATTTGGAGATTATACAAATCATGCAGGTCAAGTAATAAATGGAGACCAAGCAATTTGGTTTGCAATGCTTAAAGATGGAGTAACAAACTTCTCATCAGCTTCTTATCAAGGTGCAGGTAAATTTATGACTGGTAAGTTCCCATTCATGATGTTTGGACTTCCAGCAGCAGCATTAGCTATGTATCATGAAGCAAAATCTGATAAGAAAAAAGTTGCAGCAGGTATTTTATTCTCAGCAGCTTTAACAGCTTTCTTAACTGGAATAACAGAGCCAATTGAATTCGCTTTCTTATTTGTTGCACCAGTATTATACGGATTCCACTGTATATTTGCAGGATTATCATTTATGCTAATGAATATGTTAAAAGTTAGAATAGGAATGACATTCTCAGGAGGATTAATTGACTATGTAGTATTTGGTGTATTACCAGGAACTTCAGGATTCCAAACTCGTTGGTACCTTGTAATAGTAGTAGGATTAATCTTAGCAGTAATTTACTACTTTGGATTTAGATTTGCAATAAGAAAATGGAATCTAATGACTCCAGGAAGAGAAGAAACAACTGAAGAAGCTTCTTTGGTAGAAGGAAATGAATTAGCAGTATCTGTATTAGAAGCTTTAGGTGGAAAAGAAAACTTAGTTTCTTTAGATGCTTGTATAACAAGATTAAGAGTTGAAGTTAAAGACACATCTTCAGTAAAAGATTCTGAGCTTAAAAAATTAGGAGCATCAGGAGTTTTAAAAGTAGGATCAAATGGAGTTCAAGCAATATTTGGAGCAAAAGCTCAATTTATTTGTAATGACTTAAAAGAAATGACAGGAATGTAAAATAAATTTTTCACAAAATAAACACAACACACAACACGCAATAAAAAAGCTCACATTTAATGTGAGCTTTTTTAATTATTAATAGACATAATGATTGAATAGATGTCTCCTTTATAATAATTTATAGAATATTGTATAGGCGTTTCTTTAGAAAAAGTTAATCTAGTATTTTTTAGAACAGCTTCATTTAAAGATATTTTTAAGTATTTGCTAAGTTCTTCGTCTGAAAGAATAGCTTTAATTTCTTGAGTTGCTTTAGAAGGTTTATAACCTTTTTTACTTAGTTCTTTATAAATAGAATGAGTAGATAAATCAATATTAAATAAATTTTCACATAATTTTAAAGGAATATATGATTTTTCTAAATTGATTATTTGATTATTAGCTAGTCTAATTCTTTCAGTAAACATGACCTTATCTGTTTTAGAAATTTTTAATTTTTCACATAAAAACTTATCAGGATTTATAATTTTTTTTAAAATAACTTTACTAGAAGGTATCATATTTTTATTTTTTATTATTTCAGTAAATCCTAAGAGTCCAGGAAAAAATTCAACTTTAGAACTGTTAATAAAAGTTCCTTGTCCTCTTTTTCTAGTTAAAAATCCATCTTCAATTAAAAGGTTAATGGCTTTATTCACAGTAACTCGACTAATTTTAAATTTTTCTTTTAAATCCCTTTCTGATGGAATTTTATCTCCTTCTTTATATAATCCTTGTTCAATTTCTTTTCTTATTAAATTAGCTAATTGATAATACAAAGGGAGTGGATTGTTATGGTCTATCAAAATTATACCTCCTGCATTAGTGGTATATACCACTTTTTAATTTAGTTTAACATAAACAAATGATTTTTTCAACAAAAACAATAAAAAAAAATATCTATAAGGAATAAAAAATGTTATAATATAGTGAATAAATATGATTATTTTAAATAAAAACAAGAATTAAGGAGATTGAAAATGTTTATAGATGAGGTTATAATCACAGTCAAAGCTGGAAACGGTGGAGATGGAGCAGCGACATTTAGAAGAGAAAAATATATCCAATTTGGAGGTCCAGATGGTGGAGATGGAGGAAGAGGTGGAGAAGTTAGATTTGTAGCTGATCCTAATGTAAATACTCTTGTAGACTTTAAATTTAAAAAGAAATTCCAAGCTGGAAATGGTGGTAACGGAGCAAAAAAAAGATGCTTTGGTAAAAATGGAGAGGATTTAATAATAAAAGTTCCAGTTGGAACTCAAGTTAGAGATTTTGAAAGTGGAAAGTTATTGTTAGATATGAATGTTCCAGGGGATACTAGAGTATTTTTAAGAGGTGGAAAAGGTGGATTTGGAAATGAAAAATTTAAAAATTCAATAAGAAGAGCTCCTAAAATGGCAGAAAAAGGAAGAGAAGGAGCAGAAGTGAAAGTTAAGTTAGAATTAAAACTTTTAGCTGATGTTGCTCTTGTAGGTTATCCGTCAGTAGGAAAATCTAGTTTAATAAATAAAGTATCTTCAGCTAAATCAAAAGTTGGAGCATATCATTTTACAACTCTTGAACCTAAATTAGGGGTTATAAGATTAGGAGAAGGAAGATCTTTTGTTATTGCAGATATTCCAGGACTTATTGAAGGGGCTAGCGAAGGAGTTGGATTAGGAGATAAATTCTTAAGACATATTGAAAGATGTAAAATGATATATCATATTGTTGATGTTTCAGGAATAGAAGGAAGAGATCCTATTGAAGACTATAATAAAATAAACCAAGAATTAACTAGATTTAGTAAAAAACTAGCTAATAAAAAACAAATAGTTTTAGCAAATAAAATGGATTTATTATGGGAAACAGAAAAATATGAAGAGTTTAAAAAATATGTAGAAAAAGATGGAGTTAAAGTTTATCCAATATCAGTTATATTAGGAGAAGGGATAAAAGAAGTGATAAACGAAACTTATACTATGCTTGAAAATATGGAAAGAGAACCTCTTGAAGAAGAAGAAAGCGTAATTGAAGTTATAAAATCACAAAAAAGTGATAAACCGCCATTTATTATTACAGAAGTTGAAGAAGGATTCTATCAAGTTGATGGAGCTATGGTTGATGGAGTATTAGCAAAATATGTAATTACTTATGATGAAGAATCTGTAATTACTTTTGTTCATATGCTTAAAAACTTAGGATTAGAAACAGCCCTAAGAGAAGCAGGAGTACAAGACGGAGATACTATAAGAATAATAGATGTAGAATTTGAATACTGGGATTAAAAATAAGGAGCGATAAATGATAGGAATAGTTATAGCTGGTCCTACTGGAGTAGGAAAAACAGAGTTGTCTTTAAAAATAGCTAAATTATTACAAGGAGACATAATTTCTGCAGATTCAGCCCAAGTATACAAAGGAATGAATGTAGGTACTGCTAAAATAACAGAAGAAGAAAAGCAGGGAATTAAGCATTATATGCTTGATATAGTAGAACCTATTGAAAAATATAGCGTTGGAGATTATCAAAAAGAAGTTGATAAAATTTTAAAAGAAAAAGAAGAAAAAAATGAAGATATAGTATTAACTGGAGGAACTGGTCTTTATATAAAATCTATAACTGAAGGGTTAGCTGATTTACCTAAGGCAGATAAAAAATTAAGAGAAGAAATGAAAAAATATTCTGATTCAGAACTTTTAGAAAAATTAAAATCATTAGATGAGGAAGCTGCTAATAATATCCATGAAAATAATAGAAAAAGAGTGGAGAGAGCTTTGGAAGTTTGTATTTTAACCGGGAATAAATTCTCAGAAATTTCTAAAAAGAATATAAAAAATAATAATTATAAATTTTTAAAGTTATATCTAACAAGAGATAGAAAAAATTTATACGAAAGAATAAATAAAAGAGTAGACATAATGATGGACCAAGGTCTTTTAGAAGAAGTAAAATCTTTGTATGATAAATACACTGGAGAAATTTTAAAAAAGATAAATATAATTGGATATAACGAACTTATAGATTATTTAGAAAATAAATTAACTCTAGATGAAGCTGTAAATGCTATTAAAAAAAATTCAAGAAGGTATGCTAAAAGACAGATAACTTGGTTTAAAAAAGAAGAAGAGTACATATCTATAGATGTTGAAAAATTGTCTGAAGATGAGATAATATCAAAGATTCAAAAGCTTTATTCATCAAAGATAGACGAATAATTAACTTGATAAATGTAACTAGTTATGATATCATAAAATAGTGTATAATAGGAGTTATAATTATGAAAAAAGTAGTGTTTTTCCTTGGGTTAGTTTTTTTATTTATATCGTGCTCTAACAATCAAATAAAAGTTGCAGATGAAGATATTAATATTTTCTTTAAACATATAAAAACTAATATAAAAAAAAATAATATCTCAGCTATAGAAAGTGATTTTAAAAAGAGTATTTACAACAGAAAAACTATTGAAGAATTAAAAAAATATAATTTTGAAAATATAAAAATTGTTTTTAGTAAGGCTGAAATTCAAGGGAATAATGCAAGAAATATTATAGGTTTAATTTTTTCAGAAGAAGTAATTTATTTGCATGGAGAATATAAGCTTACAAAAGGAAAATGGAAAATAGAGAGGGTGGAAAATGGAAGAAAAGGTATTGAAAAAAAATGAGATAAAACTTCTTGTTTCCTCAGCTTTGGAAAATCTTTCCGTTATTAGATCATTAATAAAAACTTATTTAAATCTTCATAGTATAGAAAAGAGAAATATTATGGAAATTTTAACAATAGTAGACGAATTAGCTACCAATGTTGTGGAACATGGTTATCAATATCAGCCAGGAGAACTAATTATAACAGTTGAAAAAGATGGAAATATTGTTAAATTAGTAGTAGAAGATAATGGTGTAGGTTTTGATGATGAAAAAATCAGCAAAGAAGAAGGCGGAATGGGTCTTAAAATAGCTAAAAAAATGTCTGATAACTTTAAAATTGAGAAGAAGTCAAATGGAACAAAGTTTAAAGTTGAAAAGAAAATCAAGGAGGGGAAATAATAGTATGGATGCGAATTTTAATATAGTAGACAGGAAAGAAGGAGATGTAACTATAATAGAAGTTACAGGAGAATTAGATGCTTTAGTGGCACCAAAATTAAAAGAAAAAATTTCAAAAGAAATGGAAAATGGTGAAAGTAAATTTATCATAAATTTCAAAGAATTAGTTCATATTAATAGTTTAGCAATGGGGATATTAAGAGGAAAATTAAAATCAGCAAAAGAGATGGGTGGAGATATTAAACTTTCAAACTTAAACGATCATATTGCATCTATATTTGAAATGATTGGTTTGGATGAAATATTTGAAATATTTGAAAATGAAAAAGAGGCTTTAGATAGCTTTAAAAAATAAATAAGGAAGTGAAAATATGGGTTATATGCTAGGGATAGGGACAGGGATACTAGGATTCGCGATAATTTTTGCAGTAGTATACAAAAAATCCTCAATAGATAAAAAAATATTAGAATTAAGAGATATGGAAGATGAACAATTAAAAGCTCAAATAAAATCAAAAGAAATATTAAAAAATGCTGAAGCTGAAGCTAACATCTTAAGAAAAGATGTAGAACTTAAAGCTAAAGAAACAGTTTATCATTTAAAAGAGGAAGCAGATAAAGAGATAAAAATAGCTAAAAATGAAATAGCTCAAAAAGAATTAAGATTAACAAAAAAAGAAGAGAATTTAGATAATAAATTAGAAAAAATAGAAGAAAAAACAGTTGTTTTAGAAGATAAAACAAAGGAATTAGAAAATAAAAAAGTAGAAATACAAGAATTAATAGAAAAAGAAGAAAATGAATTAGAAAGAATATCTGGTCTTTCAAAAGAAGAAGCAAAGGAATTATTGATAGTTAAGTTAAAGGATAATTTAGCTCATGAATCTGCAGTAGCAATTAAAGAATACGAAGCGAGATTAAAAGAAACAAAGGATGATATTTCTAAAAGAATTCTTTCAACTGTTATAGGAAAGGCAGCATCAGAATATGTTGTTGATTCAACTGTATCAGTAGTAAATCTTCCAAATGATGAGATGAAAGGAAGAATTATAGGAAGAGAAGGAAGAAATATTAGAACTATTGAAACTTTAACAGGAGTAGATATAATAATTGATGATACTCCAGAAGCAGTTGTACTTTCAAGTTATGATGGTGTTAAGAGAGAAATTGCCAAGAGAGCAATAGATAAATTAATAGCAGATGGAAGAATACACCCAGGAAAAATAGAAGAACTAGTTAATAAATCTAGAAAAGAAATTGAAAAAGATATATTAGAAGCAGGGGAACAAGCTTTAATAGAAGTAGGAGTACAAGGAGTTCATCCTGAAATTGTTAAAGTATTAGGAAGATTAAAATATAGAACAAGTTACGGACAAAATGTTTTAGTACATTCAATAGAAGTTGCTAAATTAGCAGCTAACTTAGCAGCTGAATTAGGAGCAAATACAAAACTAGCTAAAAGAGCAGGTTTATTACATGATATAGGTAAAGTATTGACTCATGAAACAGAATCTTCTCATGCTATTATAGGTGCAGAATTCTTAAAGAAATTCGGAGAAAAAGAAGCTGTTATAAATGCAGTTAAAGCACATCATAATGAAGTAGAAGCAAAAACAGTAGAGGCAGTTTTAGTTCAAGCTGGGGATGCCGTTTCAGCATCTAGACCAGGAGCTAGAATGGAAACTTTATCTTCTTATTTAAAAAGACTATCTGATTTAGAAGAAATAGCAAAATCATTTAAAGGAGTAGAATCATCTTATGCAATTCAAGCTGGTAGAGAGATTAGAATTATAATCAATCCAGATGTTGTAAGTGATGATGAAGCAACTGTTATGGCAAGAGATATGGCTAAAAAAATAGAAGAAACAATGCAGTATCCAGGACAAATAAAAGTTACTATTTTAAGAGAAACTAGAGCAACAGAATACGCAAAGTAAATAAGAAAAAAATAGAGAGTATTAAGGTACTCTCTTTTTTTATGTAAAAGATTTTAAATTTTGATTTTAGTATAAAAAATGTTATAATTATTAGGTATAATATAAAATTTTAAAATAGAAAGAAGGAAGTATGAGAGTATTAGTAGTTGGAGATATTGTAGGAAGACCAGGGAGAAAAACATTCGAAGAGTATGTTAAGAAATTTAAAGAAAAATATGATTTTATAATAGCCAATGGAGAAAATTCAGCAGCAGGATTTGGAATTACATCAAAAATAGCAGAAGAATTCTATGCTTTAGGAGTAGATGTTATTACAAGTGGAAACCATATTTGGGATAAAAAAGATATATATACATATTTAGAAGGAAATAATAGATTACTTAGACCATTAAATTATCCAAAAGGAGTGCCAGGAAAAGGATATACAGTAGTAAAAAGTAAATCAGGAATAAATGTAGGAGTAGTATCTTTACAAGGAAGAGTTTTCATGCCACCTACTGATTGTCCTTTTACAAGATTTTCAGAAGTAATAGATGAGATAAGAGAAAAATGTAAGATAATTATAGTTGATTTTCATGCAGAGGCAACATCAGAAAAAATAGCTATGAGTAGATATTTTGATGGTAAAATTTCTGTTTTATATGGGACACATACTCATGTTCAAACAGCAGATGAAAAAATTCTATTAGAGGGAACTGGTTACATATCAGATGTTGGAATGACAGGATCAGATAATGGAGTTATAGGGATGGATGCAAAATCAATCATTCCTAAATTTCTAGAGTGTCTTCCTCAAAGATTTGAGATAGCTACTGGAAAAGAAAGATTAAATGGATTAGAAATTGAAATAGATGAAGAAACAGGAGAATGTACTAGTATAGAGAGAATAAACATGTCTTTATCCCAAATAGAAATATTTTAAGGAGTTAAAATGAAAGTTGAAGAAATAAAAGTTATTTTTGAAAGTGAAGATATAGAGAAATCTAAAAAAGAAATAGGAGATATATTTTATGATTTTGGAGCAACTGGTCTTAAAATAGAAGAACCTATGACTCATAGAAATGCACTAGATTTTTATAAAAATGAAAAGGATTTTCTTATGGTGGATCATGCAATTTCGGCATATTTTCCTTTAAATTTTTATGCTGAAAAAAGAAGAAAAGCAATAGTTAATGCTTTTGAAGAAAAATTTTCAGAGAGAGAAGATATTGTTTATACAATAGATTTTTATGATTATGATGAAGAGGATTATCAAAACAGTTGGAAAAAATATTTCTATACTCAAAAAATAAGTAATAGGTTTGTTGTAAAACCTACATGGAGAGATTATGAACCTTTAGAAAATGAATTGATAATAGAAATAGATCCTGGGAGAGCTTTTGGAACAGGGACACACCCTACAACTTCTTTATGCATAAAGTTGATGGAAGAAAATATAAGTAAAGAGGATAGAGTAATAGATGTAGGAACAGGATCAGGAATTTTAATGGTTGCTGCTGAAAAATTAGGAGCAAAGGAAATAATAGGAACAGATATTGATCCTATGGCAGTAGAAGTAGCTAAGGAAAATCTTGAGTTAAATAAGGTTTCTTTAGAAAAAGCTAAAGCTTATGCAGGGGATTTAATCTCAGTTGTAAAAGAAGATAAATTTGATGTAGTTGTAGCAAATATATTAGCAGATGTATTATTAATATTACTTAAAGATATATCTAAGGTTGTTAAAAAAGATGGATTGATAATCTTCTCAGGAATAATAGAAGATAAATTAGAAGAAATGAAAAAAGCTATAGAAGAAGAAGGGTTAGAAATATTAGAAATAAAAGCAGATAAAGAATGGAGAGCAATTTTAATGAGAGCATAAAAGGGAGGAAATGATATGGGAAATTTTGTAATGGCTATAGATGGTCCTGCTGGAAGTGGTAAAAGTACAATTGCTAAACTTTTATCAAAAGAGTTTAATTTAACTTATTTAGATACAGGAGCTATGTATAGAATGGTAGCTTTATACTTTTTAAACAATAATATAAATTTTGATGATATAGTTAAAATTAAAGAGATATTGCCGTTAATAAAAATAGATATAGTGGATGGAAAATTTATATTAAATGGAAAAGATGTTTCTTTGGATATAAGGACACCGAGAGTTACAGAAAAAGTATCGTTTGCTGCTAAAATAAAAGAAGTTAGAGAGAAATTAGTAGATCTTCAAAGAGAAATTAGTTTTGGTAAAAATGTAGTTTTAGATGGAAGAGATATAGGAACAGTTGTATTTCCTAATGCAGATTTAAAAATATTTTTAATAGCTTCTCCAGAAGAAAGAGCTAGAAGAAGAGTTAAGGATTATGCAGAAAAAGGAATACAGGAAGATTATGATAAAGTTTTAAAAAGTATAAAAGAAAGAGATTATATAGATTCTCATAGAGCTGAAAGTCCTTTGAAAAAAGCAGAAGATGCTATTGAATTAGATTCTAGTTCTATGGAAATAGATGAGACAGTTGAATTTTTAGGAAAATATATAAAAGAAAAAAAAGGTGAATAATAATGATATATAATTTTTTAAGGTTAATTTTATATATACCTTTGATTATAATAAGTTTATTTAGTAGAAAAAAAAGAAATTTTATAAAAAAAAGAATCTTTCAAGGATTTAGAAATTTAAAAAATGGAAAAGACTATATTTGGATTCATTGTTCTTCAGTAGGGGAAATAAATTTATCAGATTCTTTAATAAGAAAAATGTTATTAGAAAGAAAAGAAGAAATTTTAATAACAATGTTTACAGATACTGGCTATGCTACAGCTAAAAAAAAGTATAAAGCTGAAAGTAGAATAAATATTTGTTATTTTCCAATAGATGATTATTTTTTAATAAGAAAAATTTTATCTAAAATAAATGTAAAGTTATTAGTTATTGTAGAAACAGAAATTTGGCCAAATTTAATAAAATTAAATTCAAAAAAAGGAAAAGTAATTTTAGTAAACGGTAGAATATCAGATAGAAGTTATAAGAAATATTTAAAGCTAAGATTTATAACTAAAGCTTTATTAACAGGAAGAATAGATAAATTCTATATGCAAACAGAAATAGATGCAGATAGAATAAAAAAAATAGGAGCTACTCCTTCTAAAGTTTCTGTAGTAGGAAATTTAAAATTTGATATTGAATTAGAAGATTATTCAAAAAAAGAAAAAGAGGAATTAAAAAATAAGATAAAGGCAGGAAATAGAAAAATATTTGTTGCAGGAAGCACTAGAACTGGAGAAGATGAGGTATTACTTGAAGTTTTTAAACATTTAGAAAACTATCTTTTAGTTTTAGTTCCAAGACATTTAGAGAGAATTCCAAAATTAGAAAAATTAATAGAAGAAAATAAATTTTCGTTTGAAAAATTAAGTGAAATTAAAGAAAAAAAGGATATATTAATAGTTGATAAAATGGGAATATTAAGAAAATTCTATTCTATTAGTGATGTAGCTTTTGTAGGGGGAACTCTTGTAAATATAGGAGGGCATAGTTTACTTGAACCTTTATATTATAGAAAAACTCCTATTTTTGGAAAATATCTTCAAAATGTAAAGGATATATCAAAGGAAATTTTGAAAAGAAATATAGGATTTAAAGTTGAGACATCTGAAGATATATTAAAAATAATAAAAAAAATAGAAAATCATGAAATTAAGAATGAAGAGATAGAAGATTTCTTCAATAAAAATAAAAATGTGGCAGATAAAATATTAAAAGAAATAAAAGAATTAATAAATTAAAGTTGGAGGAATAATGGGAGAACAAACAAAAAAAGAATACTGGAATCATTTTTTTAAGAGACCTAAAAAAAATTATAACCCTTATATGGAAAGATTAAAAGAATATCCAGAATATATAATGTATGATAGAGAAATAATGGATTCATACAAAGGAAAATGGAAAGAATATTTTGGGAATGAAAATCCAATATATATAGAAATAGGATCAGGAAGTGGAAATTTTGCAATAGGTATGTGTGAGAAATATCCAGAAAGAAATCATATGGCAATAGAACTTAGATTTAAAAGACTTCATTCTTCTGGAAGAAAAGCAAAAAGAAGCAACCTTGAAAATGTTCTATTTATAAGAAGATATGGAGAAGAAATTCCTGAATTTGTAGGAGAAAATGAAATAACAGGAATGTACATAAATTTCCCAGATCCTTGGGAAGGAAATGAAAAAAATAGAATTATTCAACTTCCTTTATTTGAAACTTTAGATAAAGTATTAAAAGTAGGAGGAAAATTATTTTTTAAAACAGATCATGATGTTTATTATGAAGATGTTCTTGAATTATCAAAAGAATTAAAAAATTATAAAGTTGTGTACAATACTCCAGATTTACATAATAGTGAAAAATCTGAAGATAATATTTTAACAGAATTTGAACAATTATTTTTAAATAAATTTCAAAAAAATATTAATTATATAGAAATAGAAAAAATTAAATAAAAAAAGGATGCATAGCATCCTTTTTTTTTGTTTACAAACGATTTGCAACTACATCCCAATCAATGATTTTAATGAAGTTATCAATATAACTACCTCTTAGGTTTTGATAGTCAAGATAATAAGCGTGTTCCCAAACATCAATAGTAAGAAGAGGTTTAAGATCATTTTTTAAAGGTGTTTCTTGATTAGAAGTGCTTACAATTTTAAGAGAATTGTCTTTATCTAATACTAGCCAAGCCCATCCTGATCCAAAATGTGTAAGGGCGGTCTTTTTAAACTCTTCTAAAAATTTATCAACAGAACCAAAATTTTCTTCTAATTTTAATTTTAATTTTTCAGGTATTTCTTTAGTTTCAGCCTTAGTTAAAGCTTCAAAATAAAATACATGATTAAAAACTCCACCACCATTATTAGTTATTGCTGTTCTAATATCTTCAGGAACTTTTTTCAAGTTGCTTAAAATATAATTAAGGGAATGTCCTTGCAATTCAGGAGCATTTTCTAAAGCTTTATTTAAATTATTAGTATAACCAAGCAAATGCTTGTCATGATGAAATTCTAAAGTTCTTTTAGAAATGCAAGGTTCTAGCTCGGAATAATCAAAGTTTAGTGGTTGTAATTTAAAAGGATAATGTGTGTTCATAAATACCTCCTTGGTTAGTAAAAAATATTGTACATACTATAATTATATTATATAAATAATAAAAATCAAATTTTAAATAAATTTATTTTTTTAAGCAAAGTTCTCTAAATTCTTTAACTGACATTTTATTTTTTGTTATATTTTTAGTTGAAATATTAGAAGAAGAACTAATGCCATATTGCATATTGTTTAAAGAATTAATATGAGTTATAGCAATAGCAATAGCATCAGCAGCATCATCTGGGGTAGGTATTTCTTTCATTTTTAAAATACTTTTGACCATTAATTGCACTTGCTTTTTCTCAGCTCTACCATATCCAGTAATTCCAATCTTTACTTGAAGTGGAGTATAACTTTTAATTTTTAAACTATTTTTTTGACCAGCTAAAAGAATAACTCCCCTAGCTTCTCCAACTGAAATAACTGTTTTATTATTTTTGAAATAAAATAATTCTTCAACAGCCATATGTTCAGGTGAATATTTATCTATAATTTCTTCCAATTGATCAAATATTTGTAAAAGCCTTTCTTCCATAGGAAGACCTTTTTCAGTGAAGATACATCCATAATCAATTAATTTTATTTTTTTATTTTCATAGTCTACTATTGAAAAACCTACAATAGCAGTACCAGGATCTATTCCTAGAATTCTCATTTTTATTTCCTTTCAAAAAGATTTATTAAATTTTTAGCATTGGTATTTTTTAAAAAAACATAATTAAAATTTTTCATAATATGTATACCTTTTATTTCAAAACTAGAAAGATTAGGATCACTTTTTGAAATAATATCATATACAAAAGAAATAGCATTATTTTCTATAACTAAAGATTTAATTAATTCAAAACTACTAATGGAAGTAACTTTTTTAAAATTTTTAAGAGAATAGTTTTGTTCTGCTAGTTCTTTTTCGAAGATAGCTCTAGTTCCTGAACCCATTTCTCTAACAATTATAGATTCATTAAAAATATCTTGAATTTTTATAGATTTATTAGCAAATGGATGATCTTTAGAACATATTCCAACAAATTTCTCAGTGCTATATAATCTGTAATTATATTTTTCCTTATCAAAAAAACCCTCTATTAATGCAAAATCTAATTTATTATCATCTAAACTTTTTAAAAGATGCTCGGTGTTATCCACGATTAAAGAAAATTCATAATTTTCATTTTTTAAAAAATTTACAATATTATCTTTAACTACAAAATCTCCAATAGTTTTAGTAGCTCCCATTCTAATTTTTGTTTTATTTGATTTATTTAAATTATTTCTTAATTCTAAATCATTATAATAAGCAGCTGTTGCATAATTTTTTAAGATAGAAGCTTCCTTAGTCATATGAAGTTTTTTATTATTATATATAAATAATTTACAATTATATTCTCTTTCTAAAGATTGAATATGATTTGTTACAGAAGGTTGAGTCATATGAAGTTTTTCTCCAGTAATATGATAATTCATAGTTTCACATAATTTTAAAAAAGTAATTATTTTGTAATCTAACATAAGCCACCTCCTAGCTATATTTTATCATTAGAAATATTTAAACACAAGTAGAATAAATAATAAAAATCTATGTTATAATATCTTTAAAGCAGGGTATTATATAAAATGTTTTATAAAGTTAAGGAGGGCAAACATGCTAGATAAATTAATTATAAAAGGTGCAAGAGAGCACAATCTTAAAAATATAGATGTTGAAATTCCTAAAAATAAATTTGTTGTAATAACAGGAGTTAGTGGAAGTGGGAAATCATCTTTAGCCTTTGATACAATTTATTCAGAAGGGCAAAGAAGATATGTCGAAAGTTTATCTGCCTATGCAAGACAATTTATAGGACAAATGAAAAAACCAGATGTAGATTCAATAGAAGGACTTTCCCCTGCAATATCAATAGAACAAAAGACAACTAATAAAAATCCTCGTTCAACAGTTGGAACAGTTACAGAGATTTATGACTATATGAGATTATTATTTGCTCATATTGGAAAACCTCATTGTCCAATATGTGGGACAATAGTGGATAAAAAAAGTATAGAAGAAATAGTAAATGGTGTTTTAGAAAAATTTAAAGATACAGATAAAATGATAGTCCTTTCTCCAGTTGTGAAAGATAAAAAAGGAACTCATAAAAATCTTTTTATAAATTTAATAAAAAAAGGTTTTGTTAGAGTTAGAGTAAATAATGAAATTTTATATTTAGAAGATGAAATAAATTTAGACAAAAATTTAAGACATAATATAGAAGTTGTTGTGGATAGATTAATTGTTAAAAAAGAAGATAAAGATTTTAAAACTAGATTGACTCAATCTATTGAGACAGGAATGGAATTATCTCAAGGAAAAATAATTCTAAATATTAATAATAAAAACTATAATTATAGTGAAAATTATGCTTGTCCAAATCATGAAGATGTAAGTATACCAGAGCTTAATCCTAGATTGTTTTCTTTTAATGCTCCATTTGGAGCTTGTCCAGAGTGTAAAGGAATAGGGAAAAAGCTAGAGATAGATGAAAATAGGTTGATTTTAAATAAAAAACTTTCAATTAAAGACGGGGGTATTTATATTCCTGGGGCAGCTTCTAGAAAAGGTTGGACTTGGGAGATGTTTTTATCTTTTTGTAAAACTTTTGATATAGATTCAAATATCCCAGTTGAAGAAATATCTGAGGAAAAAATGAATCTTATATTTTATGGGACTAGTAAGAAATATAGGTTTGATTATGAAGGAAAAGATTTTTCTTTTCACGGAGTAAAAGAATTTAAAGGAATTATTAAAAATTTAGAGAAAAGATATTATGAATCATTTTCTCAGTCTCAAAAAGAAGAGATTGAAAATAAATATATGATAGAAAAAGAGTGTAAATTATGTAAAGGGAAAAGACTTAAAGAGGAAGTTCTAGCAGTTACAATAAATGATAGAAATATTATAGAAATATGTTTAATGAGTATAACAGAAGCCTATGAATTTTTTGAAAATTTAAAACTAACTAAAAAAGAAGAACTTATAGTAAAAGAAATATTAAAGGAAATAAAAGAAAGATTAAGCTTTATGATTAATGTTGGTCTAGAATATTTATCTCTTCTTAGGGGGACAAGAACTTTATCTGGAGGAGAAAGTCAAAGAATAAGGCTTGCAACTCAGATAGGTTCAGGATTAACAGGAGTATTATATGTTTTAGATGAGCCAAGTATAGGACTTCATCAAAGGGATAATGATAGATTGTTAGAAACTTTAGGAAAACTTAAAAAATTAGGAAATACTTTAATTGTTGTTGAACATGATGAAGATACAATGAATCAAGCTGATTATATACTAGATTTAGGGAAGGGAGCAGGAGAATATGGTGGAGATTTAGTAGCTTTTGGTACTCCTGAAGATATAAAGAATAGTAAAAATTCTTTAACAGGAGAATATTTAAGAAAAGAAAAACAAATAGATATTCCTAGTAAGAGAAGAAGTTTTGATAAATTTGTTGAAATTATAGGAGCAAAGGGGAATAATTTAAAGAATATTAATGTGAAAGTACCTCTTGGAGTTATGACATTAGTTACAGGAGTTAGTGGAAGCGGGAAATCAACATTAATAAATCAGACATTATATCCGGTATTATTTAATGAGTTAAATAAGGGGAAGCTTTATCCATTACCATATAAAGAAATAAAAGGATTAGAAAATTTGGATAAAGTTATAGATATTGATCAAACTCCAATAGGAAGAACTCCTAGATCTAATCCAGCTACTTATACTAAAATTTTTGATGAAATAAGAAATTTATTTTCAATGACAAAAGAAGCTAAAATGAAAGGATTTAAAAAGGGAAGATTTTCATTTAATGTTAAAGGTGGAAGATGTGAAGCTTGTCAAGGAGCTGGAATAGTGAAGATAGAAATGAATTTTTTACCAGATGTTTATGTGCAGTGTGATGTATGTAATGGTAAAAGATATAATAGAGAAACTTTAGATGTTCACTATAAGGGAAAAACAATTTCAGAAGTTTTAGATATGAGTGTTTATGAAGCTTATGAATTTTTTAAAGCTATTCCTGTATTAGAAAAAAAATTAAAGGTTTTAACTGATGTTGGATTAGGATATATAAAATTAGGACAACCAGCAACTACTTTGTCTGGAGGAGAGGCTCAAAGAATAAAATTAGCAACAGAGTTGTCTAAAAATTCTAGAGGGAAAACTATATATATATTAGATGAACCAACTACAGGACTTCATTTTGATGATGTTAAAAAATTAATAGAAGTATTAAATAGATTAGTTGAAAAAGGAAATTCAGTTGTAATTATAGAACATAATTTAGATGTTATTAAAGTAGCAGATTATATAATAGATATAGGTCCTGAAGGTGGTAAAAATGGGGGGCAAGTTGTGAAAGTTGGTACTCCAGAAGAAGTTTCAAGATCAAGAAAAAGTTATACAGGAAAATATTTAAAGAATATTTTAAAAAATAAAAAATAGAGGTGGACTATGAAAGTATTAGGGGTTGTAGGAAGTTTTAGAAAAAACGGAAACACAGATATACTTGTAAATAAGGTTTTAGAAGGAGTTAAATCTTGTGGCATAGGGACAGAATGTATTTATTTATCTGATTTTAATTTTAAAGATTGTATAGGCTGTGAAGGATGTGCTAAGACGAATAAATGTGTTATAAAAGATGAAATGCAAGATATATACAGGCTACTTGAAGAATCAGATGGAATAGTTTTAGGTTCTCCAACATATTTTTATAATGTAACTGGAGATATTAAGAAATTTTTAGATAGACTTTACTGCTATAATGTATTTGATCATTCTGATAGATCAGTTTGGGTCAGTGTAAATGAAGCCTTAAAAATGAAATACGGGGTAACAGTAGCAATATGTGAACAGAATAATGAAAATGATATGGGCTACACTTCCATTACTATGGATAGGACTTTACAAGCTGTAGGATATAGAGTTGTGGATAGTTTGAAAGTTTTACATATGTTTTTAAAAGGAGAAGTAAAAGACTATGAAAATGAGATGAAGAGGGGATACGCTTCAGGAGTTAAATTAGGTAAGACTTTAATCCTTTCTGAAAAGGTAAGAAAGAACTCCAATATATGAAAATAAGCCTATTTTATGCAGATATTTTTTTGATAAAAATGATTTAAATGGTATAATAAAAAAGTGAAAATAAATACAAAAAAGAAACAGTCCTTTAAAAAATAATAAATATTTAGGAGTATGCGTATGAAGGTATATTTTATGTCTAAAAATAAAAGAAAGATTCAGGATGCTCAAAAAGCAGCAGATTTATTAAATTTAAAAATGGAAGTCTCTCGTATTGATTATGATATTGAAGAGATACAATCTGAAAATGATGAAAAGTTAGTAAAGGATAAGGTAATAAAGGCATTTAAAGTTTTAAGAAGACCGGTTTGTGTGGAACAAACAGGTTTATATATTGAAGAATTTGGGGATTTACCTGGAGGACTAACTTCAATTGTTTGGGATAATTTAGGTGCAGATAATTTTTGTAAATTTTTTAGTAGAGAAACAAATAAAGTTTTAATGAAATCAACAGTGGGATACTGTGATGGAAAAAATGTTAAAGTTTTTTCAGGAGAATCTTACGGAAAAATATCATCAAAGCCTACAGGATTAAGAGAAGAAAGATTGGACAGAGTTTTTATTCCAAATGGACATAGTATGACTCTATCAGATTTAGGAGAAGAAAAAAATAATATTTCAGCGAGAATCACTGCTTTTAAAAAATTTTTTAGTTATTTAGAAGGTGAAGCTAATGGATAAATTATATAAGAAACTAGCAAAGAAAATAAAAGAAAATAAAGTAATTCTTTTTGTAGGAGCAGGGATATCAGCTAATTTAGGATTACCAACTTGGAAAGAAATGATAGATGAAATGGCAGAACATTTAGAAATAGATAAAGAAATATTTGAAATATATGGTAATAATTTGGATTTAGCAGAGTATTATTGTCTTGAAACTGGAGGAGTGGAAAGACTAGTTGATGATATGAAAGATAAATGGATTGTTGAAGATAAAAGAATAGAGAAATCAAAGATACATAAAGATATTTGTAAATTAAACTTTCAAATAATATATACAACTAATTATGACAATTGTTTAGAAGAATCCTTTGAGTTATTTGGACATCCCTATACAAAAATAGTGGGAGTTCAAGATATTTGTCATATTGAACATGATAAAACTCAAATAGTAAAATTTCACGGAGATTTTTCAGATGATCAAAGTATAATATTAACAGAAAGTAGTTATTTTGAAAGAATGGATTTTGAATCTTCAATGGATATAAAACTAAGATCAGATATGCTTGGGAAATCTATTTTTTTTCTAGGTTATAGCTTATCTGATATAAATATGAGATATTTAATATATAAATTAAATAAAATTTGGTCAAAATATGATATAAAGAAAAAACCAGATTCTTATATATTTTTTCCTAATCCTAATTTTGTTCAAGAGAAATTAATGGAATGTTGGGGAATTAAAAGTATAATAGGAGAAGAAATTTCTCCTGAAAAATCTGTGGAAAAATTTTTAGATAGATTGGTTAAGGAAGTTGAAAATGTGAGGATGGGAGAGATAGATGTTTGATTTTTTAAGGGGTAAGGTAGATTATAAGACAACAAATTATGTGGCAATTGATGTTAATGGTGTAGGTTATAAAGTTTTTATTTCTTTGAGAACTTATGATTTAATATCAGATGGAGAAGATATTAAAGTCTATATCTATAATCATATAAAAGAAGAAGAATTTAAATTAGTAGGTTTTTTAAATAGAGCTGAAAGAAATTTATTTGAGATGCTTTTAAGTGTAAAAGGAGTTGGAGTTTCACTAGCTTTAGCTATAATGTCAACTTTTGATATAGATACAATTAAAGCTTTAATATTAAGTGAGGATTATTTAACATTAAAAAAAGTACCTAAATTAGGTCAAAAAAAGTCTCAACAAATAATACTGGATTTAAAAGATAAGATAAGTAAATTAGAGGTAGTTTCAGGGGGAGCTATATTAGAAATAGAAAAACAATCTAATATAGAAGAGGAATTAATTATGGCTCTTGAAGGATTAGGTTATAATAAAAAAGATATTGCTAAACTTATAGATAAGGAAGCTTTAAAAACTTATAAGAATATACAAGAAGCTATAAAAGAAACTTTAAGAAAAATTTAACAAAATTTGAAATTGGAGATGAAGATGAAAAAGAATTTGTTTATAAGTTTTATAATAATTTTATTTATTTATACTATTAAAGCAAAATTTTTAATAGGATTGATGAGTCTGATTTTTTATATGATTTTATGTTTAACAGGTTTAAAAAAAGGAATAAATTTTAATGATATAGCTTCAATTTTTTTAGAGTATAGTAAAAAAATGAAAATAGTAATAATATTATTTGCTTTTATTGGATGTATTTCAGCTTGCTGGATGTCAGCAGGTACAATACCAGCCTTGGTATATTTTGGAATCAAATATATAAATCCTAAGATATTTATATTGTTTTCATTTTTTTTAAGTTGTTTTGTAGCTTGTATTATAGGAAGTGGATTTGCTACAGCTGGAATTGTTGGAGCAGCTCTTATGAGTATAGCTAAGACAGGAAATGTTGATGTAAATGTTGTAGGTGCAGCAATTATTTCAGGAATGTATTTTGGAGATAGATGGTCTCCAATATCTGGAAGTGCAAATTTAATCTCATCCTTAACAGGAGTAACAATTTATGAAAATTTAAAAAATATGGTTAATACAATGGTGGCTCCTTTTATAGCAACTTCTACTCTATATTTTATAATGTCAAAAATATATGTATTAGATGTTGCAGAAAGCATATTGCCAGACTTGATTTTAGAAAATTATAATCTTGATGTAAGATTTGTATTTATACCAGTAATGATAATAATAATATTTAGTTTCTTAAAAATAGATGTAAAGGTATCGATGGGGGTAAGTATAGTAGCTTCTTTTTTAATAGCTATATTTATACAACAAGAAAATATATTTAATGTTTTTAAATATATGATTATGGGATTTGATAGATTCAAAGGAACTAATTTAGAAACAATAATTAAAGGGGGAGGACTTATATCTATGCTAAATGCCTGTATAGTAATAATAATATCTTCTTTACTTATTGGAATATTAGATCAAATAGAGGCTTTAAAATATTTGAAAAATAAAATAGGAGAAGCTAAAACACGAGCTACTTTATTTAGAAAAACTTTAGGTTTAAGTGTTTTTTCTTCTATGATTGGATTTAATCAGACAGCAGCAATAATCATGACAGAACAAGTTATGGAAAAAATATATGACGAAAAGAAAATACCTAGAATAAAATTTGCAGGAGATTTAGAAAATACAGCTGTATTAGTAAGTACATTTATACCATGGAATTCTTCTTGGTTTGTACCAGCTTTAATTTTAGATATTACGTATTTTAGAGCATTGCCATTTGCATTTTATTTATATTTAGTACCTTTATTTACGTATATTTATTATAAATTTAGATACAAAAAATCATTTTAAGGAGGAAGAATGGAGACTTTGCTATTAACTAAACTTCAAGAGAATACTCTTCAAGAAATAGCTAATATAAGTACAGGACATGCTGCAAGTTCTTTAGCTAAACTTATGGATAAGAAAATAAAGCATAATATTCCCTTTGTTTCTGTTATTCAATTGGAAAATATTTTTGATTTAATTGAAAACCCAGAAGAAGAAACTTATATGATAGCTTTAGAAATTAATGGAGATATAAATGGAGTTATTTTAATGCTCATGGATGAAGAAGGAGCAAATTTAATTTCAAAATATATGACAAAGAAAATGATAGGTGAAGATATTGATAAAATGACCCTAGAAGAGCAAAAAGAATTAAGGTTTAGTGTTTTAGTAGAATGTATAAATATTATAGGAAATTCCTATATAACTACTCTTACAGATATAACAAAGTTAAAAATAGAATCAGGATTGACAGATATAGCCATAGATATGAAAGCAGCTGTTTTAGATAGAGCTTTTCTAAAAGCAGGAGCGACTTCTTATTCAGATTTAATATATATAAAATCTGAATTATATTTAACAGATGAAAAATATATAAATAAAAATTTTATAGGAGAAATAGTAATTGTACCTAACTTTGAAGAAAAAGATAGAATTATGGAAGGTGTAGGTATTTAATATGAAAAAGTATATGGTATCTATTGGCCAGATAAAAATTGGCAAAGAAGATGATGAATTATGTGCAATAGGTTTAGGATCCTGTATAGCAGTAATAATTTATGATTCATTTAATAAAATAGCAGGAATGATTCATATTCTTTTACCAACAGTTTTACAAAAAGATGCTTTAGATATAATTCCTACAAGATATGCAGATACAGGTATTAAAATACTTTTGGATAAATTGATAGGCGAAGGAGCTAAAAAAAGCTTACTTCGAGCAAAAATAGTTGGAGGAGCAGAACTTTTTTCTATAAATTCAAGAATATTAAAAAGCGATGTAGGTAAAAGAAATGCAAAAATGTGCAAAGAAATATTAAAAGATTTAAATATCCCTTTAATAGCTAGTGATATTGGAGGAAATTCAGGTAGAAGTGCAACATTTTATGTACAAAGTAATAAATTAAAAATAAAAACATTGAAAAAAGGTGAAAAAGTTATTTAGAATATGGGGGATTATAGAATGAAAACAGTAATGATAGTTGATGACGCATTATTTATGAGAAAGACGATAAAAAAGATGTTTGAAAGAGCTGGATATGAAGTAATTGCAGAAGCTGAAAATGGAGAGATAGCTCTAGAAAAATTCAAAGAAAATAAACCAGACATAATAACGATGGATATAGCAATGCCTGTAATGGATGGGTTACTTTCTTTAAAGGAAATATTAAAAATAGATGAAGATGCAAATATTCTAATGGTTTCAGCTATAGGTCAAGAAGAGTTAGTGGGAGAAGCTCTTGCTAATGGAGCTAAAGGTTTTATAGTAAAACCATTTACAGAGGAATTATTAATGAGTGCAGTAGAACAATTATTCTAAGGAGGTAATAAATGGTAAAAGAAGAAAGCCTGTTTGATATATTTTTATATGAAACAACTCACCTCTTAGATGAAATGGAAACTAAGCTGTTAGAAGCTGAAAAAACTAAAAAAGCAGATAAAGAATGGATTGATAATATTTTTAGGATTATGCATACTATAAAAGGTTCTTCAGCAATGCTTGATTTCAAAGAATTATCTAAATTGTCTCATGGATTAGAAGATGTTTATTCTCTTATTAGAGATAATAATATAGATATTAAGTTGATATCTAAGATTTTAGATGTTTCTTTAGAGGTTGTTTCTTTTATAAAAGAAGAACTTAAAACTCTTGATGAAAATGGAAGTTTACAAAAAGATATAAAACCTTTGCTAAAAAAAATAGATAAGATTTTTAAAGATATAAAAGATGTTAAAAATAAAGATATTATTAAAAATATAAAAGAGGAAATTACAGGAAAAATTAACTATAAAATAAATGTTAAATTTAAACAAGGTTGCATGATGGAGGATATAAGATCTTTAGATATAAAAAATAAGTTAGGAAAGATATCTAAAGTGATAAAAACAAATCCAAATATTTTAAAAGGACCAGAAGCTTGTAAAAAGATCATAGAAAATGGAGCTTCTTTTTTTATTGATACAAATTCTAGTAAAAAAGAGATACAAAATTTATTGAAAAAAATATTATTTTTAGAGGAAACTTTAGTTTCTAAATATGAAGAAGAAGTTATAAGTTTAGACATGGAGTCAGTTAAAAATAATAGTTATGACAGAAAGCATTATATAAGTGTAGATGTAAATAAATTAGATAATCTTTTGAATAATGTAATTGAGTTAGTTACCTCAAGAGCTATATTAGAAGATAGAGTTTTGAAAGAGTTTAAAAAATCTGAAAAATTAGAAAATGCTTTTTATAATTTAAATGAAAGAATAAAAGAACTTCAAGAAAATATTATGGATATAAGGATGGTTCCAATAAAAAAAGTATTTTTCAGTATGAAAAGATTAGTTAGAGATATGTCTAAAAAAGAAAATAAAAAAATTAATTTAACATTTATTGGAGAAGAAACTGAAGTAGATAAAAATATAATAGAAGATTTATATAATCCGATTATACATTTAATAAGAAATGCAATAGATCACGGGATAGAATTAGCTGAAGAAAGAACTAAAATAAATAAATCATCTGAGGGGAATATAACTTTAAAAGCAAAGACTGAAGGTGGAAATATTATAGTGTCCATATGTGATGATGGGAAAGGGTTAGATAAAAAAGCGATTTTAAACAAGGCAATAGATAAGGGATATATAAAGAAAAGTGTTCAAGAAATAACAGAGAAAGAACTTTATTCAATAATTATGAAGCCAGGTTTTTCAACAGTTGAAGAAATAAATGAATATTCTGGTCGTGGTGTTGGAATGGATGTTGTTTACGAGGAGATAAAAAAGCTAGGTGGACTAGTAAAAATAGATAGTAAAGAAAATGAAGGAACTACAATTAATCTAATTATTCCTTTGACATTATCTATTGTTAATGGAATAAAGGTAATATCAAATAATATAAGTTATATTGTTCCTATTAATGCAATGAAATCTATTTTTAAAAGTAAAAAAGAAGATATTGTAGAAGATACAAATGGAAATACATTTGTTATAATCCAAGAGAAAAATTATCCATTAATAAATTTCAATAATTATTTTGGGAATGAGAAAAAAAATGAATTTTCAAATAAAATTATAATGTTAATTGAAGCTAGTGAAGAGGAAAAATTTGCAGTTGCCTTTGATGAAATACAAGGAGAATATCAAGTGGTAGTAAAGGCTTTTCCTAAATATCTAAAAAAATGTACTAAATCATTAACTGGATTAAGTGGTTGTGCAACTATGGGAGATGGGACTATTAGCTATATACTTGATGTAACTGGATTAGCGCTTGAATTGAATAAGAAAGTGAGTGAATAGGAATGAATGAAAAATATATGTTATTCTTAATAGAAGATAGATATTATGCTATTGATGTTAAAAATATTCAAGAAATAATAACTTCTTTAGAAATATTGGATATTCCTAGAAAAAAAACTTTTTGTGAAGGAATAGTCAGTTTAAGAGGAGAAATTCTGCCAATAATTAATGGAAGAAAAATATTTAATTTAGAACAAAATAAAGAAGATAAAACTATAATTATTCTAAGAAATGAAGAAGAGTATTTTGGACTTTTAGTTGAAAAAGTTATAGATGTTATGGAAATAGATGAAAATAACTTTTTACAAGCTTATGAAAAAAATACTAATCAAGGAATAATAGAATCAAATGAAAAACTTTATAAATTTAAAGAGTTTACAGTATCAATATTAGATATAGAATTATTTAATGATATTGTAAAAGAGTAAGGAGGATTATGGAATTATTAAGGGAAGATTTTGATGAAATTCAAAAAAAAATAATTTCATTTTATGGAATAGATCTTTCTAGAAAATATGAATTAGTAAAAAATAGATTAACAACTTTTGCTATTGATGAGGGGTATAATGATTTACATAAATTTATTAATGAAATAAATAAAAATCCTTTTTTATACAAAGAGTTAGTAAATAGATTAACTACAAATTATACATATTTTTTTAGAGAAAAGGAACATTTTGAAATATTGAAGGAAAAAATAATTCCACAAATAATAAATAAAAATTCTAGTAATCGTTTTAAGATTTGGTGTGCAGGTTGTTCTAAGGGAAATGAAGCTTATTCAATTGCGATAACACTAGAAGAAATATTAGGATTGAAATTAAATTATTCAATATATGGAACAGATATATCTACAAAAGTTCTTGATTTTGCAAATAAAGGAATTTATACAAGGGAAGATTTAAAAAGATTAGAAGAGGGGAAAGTAGCTAAATATTTTAATGAAATAAAAGAAAATGAGTTTCAAATAACTGAAAAATTAATAAAAAAAATATATTTTTCAGAATTAAATTTAATGCTTCCTTTTAATCCCTTTTTTAATAACTTTAATATAATATTTTGTAGAAACGTAATGATTTATTTTCCTTTAGAGGTTAAGATAAAACTTATAAATAAATTTTATAATGCCTTGCAACCAGGAGGATATTTAATTATAGGTAAAAGTGAGATATTACCAAAAACAAAAAATAAATTTAAATTAGTGCAACAATCTGTTTATAGAAAGGAGCTCTAAAATGTTTAAAGATAAAAAGTTACAATTTTTAGAATTCAAAGTTAATAATAATTACTATGCTTTGAAATTAGAAGAAGTAAAGGAAATAGTTTTAGATGTGGAAAGACAATCTATAGTTAATTCTTTTGATTTTATTGATGGGATAATTAAGTATAGAGAGGATATATACACAGCTTTAGATACAGAATTAATACTAAAGGGTAAATCTATTTATGAAAAAGAAATATATTTATTAACTTATAATAAAAAAAATATAAATATTGCTTTAAGATTAAATAAAATAACTTTAATTAGAGAAGTAAGTGAGGAACAAATAGAAAAACCAGACTTAATAGAAGAGGTAAGTGATGAGTTATTTATTCAAGGGATAATTAATTTAAAAGAAGACCATTTGATACAAATAATAGATATAAATAAATTAATAGATTATATAGAAAACTTAAAAAATATTACAATAAAAGAAAATGGGGGAGAAGAAAATGTTAAAAAATGTGAAAATAAATAAATTACTAATATTAATAACAATGAGTTTAACGATTTTATCTTGCATAATAGGTTTTTCAAGTATTCATGGGGCAAAACGTGTTGCAAAATCTTTTAAAATTTTAATAAAAGAAAATAATGAGAAAGATTCTTTAGCATTATTATCAAGTATTAGAACAAATACAAATACTTGTGCAAGAATAGTTGAAGAAATTTTTATAGTAGAAGACAAAGTGCAAGCAGAAAATTCTTTACTTCGTTATAATGATTTTAAATTTAAAACTTTAAATGCTGTATCTAAATTTAAAGAAACTCATGTAAATGAAGATGGACTTATAGATGAATATGAAGTAGCTTTAAAGAATTGGTTTGATGTTATAGACGAAATGGCGCAATTATATAAAGGTGGAAATATAAAAGAAGCTCGTAGAGTTTATCTGTCAGGGTCTAATAAAAATATAAATGAGATTTTAAACATAGTTTATAAAGTAGAAAATAAGATAAATACTCATAGAGAACATATATTAATTGAAGCTTCAGAGTATATAGAAAATTTTAAGAAGGTAATGATAGGTTTGATAGCACTTAGTATACTGTTATCTCTTGGTGTAGGGATTAATTTAAATAGAATAATAAAGGAACCTTTAGAAGCAACTAAAAAAGCTTTAAATGCTTTTGCTGATGGGAATTTACATGTAGATTTGAAATATGATTCAGAAAATGAATTTGGAGAAATGGTAAAAACAGTAAAGAATAGTTTTATTAAAATAAATTCATATATTAAAGATACAGAGAGAGTATTGAAAACAATGACAGATGGGAATTTTGATTATGAAGGAAAAGTAGATTATTCTGGGGATTATATAAAAATAGCAAAACTTTATTATGAATATAGTGTTCAAATGTCTAGTATGATATTGAAAATAAAAAATGCAGCAAGACAGGTTTCAGAAGCATCAGGACAAGTTGCTGAAAGTTCTCAAGAAATGGCGAGAGGTTCAATGGAACAAGCATCAGCAATAGAAGAGTTAACAGCAGAAATGAATAATATAAATATATCTATCGAAAACAATAATAATATGGTTGATCAAACTGTAGCTTTAACTAAAAAAACAAATGAAATTTTGCAAACAGGATCAGATCAAATGAGTGATTTAAGATTAGCTATGGATGAAATTTCAGATACAGCAAAACAAATCAATAAAATAATAAAAACAATAGACGATATTTCATTTAGAACAAATATATTAGCTTTAAATGCAGCAGTTGAAGCAGCTCGTGCAGGAGATGCAGGGAAAGGATTCTCAGTTGTAGCTTCAGAAGTTCGTAATCTAGCTCAAAAATCAGCAGAAGCAGCTAAATTAACAACTGATTTAATAGAAAACTCTATGGCAGCAGTTGAAAATGGAGTCTTAATTACAAATAAAACAGTTAAAACAATAGAAGAAGTTAAAGAGAAATCAAATGATATAAATGTAGCTATAAAAAATATATCAGAAACTTCAAAGGAACAATATGATTCAGTAAATAAAATTTCAGAAAGCATGAATCAAATTTCTTCAGTAGTTCAATTATCATCTGCTACTTCAGAGGAAAGCGCAGCAGTGAGTGAAGAATTATTTAGTCAAGCTAGAATATTAACAGAATTAATTTCAAAATATAAACTAAGACAAATAAAAGACTAGAAGGAGATAAAATGAAACCAAATATTATGATCGTAGATGATTCATTGATGGCAAGGAAAAGTTTCAAAAATATCTTCCAAGAAATTTATAATATATTAGAAGTTGAATCTGGATATTTAGCATTAAATATATTAGCAAAAGGAGAACAAAAAGTAGATTTAATTCTTTTAGATTTAATTATGCCAGGAATGAATGGGTTAGAAGTTATTAAATATATAAAATCAAATAAATCATTTGATAAATTACCTATTGTTGTTATAAGTAGTGATGAAAAACAACAATTAGCTGCTTTAAATTCAGGAGCGTGGGATTTTGTATCTAAGGTAGAAAATAAAGAAATAATTAAAGCTAGAATAAAAAATGTTTTAGCTAGGAGAAGGACTGAAGAGATAGAAAATGAAAATAAAATAATAAATGAAATGTTAAAAAATATATTACATTATTCAAATGATGTAGTCTTTCAATTAGATTTGGAAAATAATGATTTAAATTATTATGGATCTTTTTCTAAAGGTAAAGAAGAGAATATAAAAAATAATGTAGAAAATTTTAAAATTGAAGATTTTATATTTTTAGAAGATGTAGTTTTATTCAATGAACTTAAAGAAAAAGTTATACAAGGGGAGACTAATTTAAGTTCAGATATAAGAATAAAAGTAAAAGAAAATATATATGTTTGGTGTCAAATGATTGTTACTGGAGTAAAAGATAAAGAAGGAAGGGTAGAGAAAATATTTGGAAAATTAAGTGATATACATGAATATAAGGAAGCAGTAACTGAAGCTATCCATATTTCCAATATCGATCCTTTAACTAAATTATTTAACAGAAGAGCTTTTGAAGAACATGTAGAAAAAAATATGTTGAATAAAAATATTGCAAATGCCTATATTATTGTTGATGTTGATAATTTTAAAAATGTTAATGATACTTATGGGCATGCTAATGGGGATATAATATTAAAAAAAATATCTGAAAATTTAATAAAGGTTTTTGATGAAAAAGATTTTATTGCAAGAATAGGTGGAGATGAATTTGCAGTATTTACAGTAGATATTAAAGATAAAGAATATTTAAAAAGCAAATTAGAAAAGTTAAAAGAATTAACTAAAAATCCAATTAAAATTTCAGGTGGTGAAAATTATATTCAAACAATAAGTGTAGGGTGCTATATAATTCCTAAAAATTCAAAATTGACTTTAGATTATATATTTGATAAAACAGATAAAGCTTTATATGAAACTAAAGAAAAAGGAAAAAATAATTATACTATCTCAAATTACTAATAAAATAAAAAAGGAAAAAATAGGAAAACTTAGAATAATAAATAAAGAGAACTAAATTATAAAGAGGTGAGAAAGATGAGAAAAATATTTATCTTAGACACAAATGTTTTAATTCATGACCCTAATGCAATTTATAATTTTAGAGGGAATGATGTTATTTTACCTATTGAAGTACTTGAAGAGATAGATCTGTTAAAACAGAAACAAAATACAGCTACCCACGCTAGAATGGCATCAAGAGTAATAGAAAAAATAAGACAAAAAGGAAATATTTCAAAAGGAATAGAACTTCCTAACGATATTTTGTTTAGAGTTGAAATAAATAGAAATCTAGCTTTAATACCAGATGGTTTAAGAAAAGATGCTATAGATAATCATATTTTAGCTGTAGTAATAGAAACTATGCAAAAACATCCTGATGAAAAAGTTATATTTGTAACAAAGGATATTAACTTAAGAATAAAAGCTGATGCAGTTGGTATTATTGTTGAAGATTATTCTACAGATAAGGTTGAATATCAAGAATTGGATAGAGGTTATAAAGAAATAGAAGTTGATAAAGCTGTGTTTGATAAATATAATAAACATGGAAAAATTAATGTTTCGGAATTAAATCTAGAATTTGAACCAAATCCTAATTTTTTCTTTATAATAAAAAGTGGTCAAGAAGAAACTTTTGGAAGATATAATGATGGAAAAGTAAAGAAATTTTTAAATGGAGATATAAATGCTTGGGGAGCAAGAGCAAGAAATCAAGAACAAAGATTTGCCATGGATTTATTAATGGATGAAGATATAAAAGCTGTAACTTTAGTTGGAAAAGCAGGAACAGGAAAGACATTATTATCAATAGCAGCAGGTCTTGAGCAAGTAGTTGAAAGAAAAAAATATTCAAAATTATATATTGCAAGACCAATAATTCCTATGGGAAAAGATTTGGGATATTTACCAGGAAGTGAAAAAGAAAAATTAAGACCTTGGATGCAACCAATATTTGATAATATAGAATTATTGAGCGATATAAAGGGTGAAAAAGCAGGAGAAAAAGTAATAGCTGGTTTAGAATCTATGGGTTTATTAAAAGTAGAAGCTCTAACTTATATAAGAGGAAGAAGTATACCAAATGGATTTATAATTATTGATGAGGCTCAAAATTTAACTCCTCTTGAAATAAAAACAATAATTACAAGAGCAGGAGAAAATACAAAAATTGTATTTACAGGGGATCCTGATCAAATAGATAGTCCTTATTTAGACTGTAATTCAAATGGATTAACTTATACTGCTGAAAAATTAAAAGATGAAGAAATTGTAGGACATATAACTTTAGTAAAGGGAGAAAGATCTCCTTTAGCTGAAATTTCTGCTAAGTTATTGTAAAAAAAATTATAAAATTATTAATTCCTTTAAGTTAAAACTTGAAGGAATTTTTATTTACTATAAAAGAAATGTTAACCTTCTAAAAAAAAGGGATTTACATTTTATTTCAACATATTATATAATGAGCCTCGTAACATAACTTTCAATTATCTTACAAATTTATAAATTAAAAAAGGAGAAAGAAAAATGAATTTAGAAAAGTATATTGATGGGAAATTAAAAAAAGAAATAAAAGGTAGGGGAAAAGAAAAAAGAGATATTAAATACCTCAAAAAATATTTCAAATAATTAGTTGATAAAAAAATAAGAAGGTTATAGAAAAGAATATTATTTTAAAATTTTTTGGAGGGAATAATGAAAAAAATAAAAGATTCACTTATATTTAAATTGTTATTAGGAGTAACATTCGGAATAATAATAGGATTAACATCAGGAGAAAAAATTATAGGTCTTATAAATACAGTTAAATTTATTTTAGGACAAGTTATATTTTTCTCTGTACCACTTGTTATTTTAGGGTTTATAGCACCTGCAATAACAAAAATGAAATCAAATGCGAGTAAAATGTTGTTGACTAT